>CAZFZD010000017.1:0-14174 GCA_964522895.1 Candidatus Woesearchaeota archaeon
TAACGGGCTTAAAATAAAACTCTGCGGGTTTCGAACTTCGTTCGAACGTTGCACTAAATTTTAGGTCTTTCCGTTGCTCAGACGAAACTAACAGGAATTCCGATGTTATGTGCAATATTACTCGGCAGACAAAATACAAAAGTTTTATATTATAAAGAGTGCAACTTCAAACGATGGTTTCAGAAAATAGAGCAAAAGAAATTTTAAAAATTTATGAAGAAGCATGGGTTAATCAAGATATTAATAAAATATTAAGTATTTTCACAGAAGATGGAATTTATCATGAAAGAGTTCTAAAAGAACCTATGAAAAATCATAATGAAATTGCAGAATATTGGAAAACTAAAGTCTGTGAAGAACAATCAAAAATAGAATTTAAATTGCTCAATTTTTACATTTGTGAAAACACAATCATTGCTGAATGGGAAGCTTCTTTTAATAGTAATATTGTAAATGCTCAAATTCATATGAAGGAAGTTGCACTCTTAGAGATTGAAAATGATTTAATTAAATCATTAAGAGAATATTGGCAATCTGAAAAGTTGCCATTGAAATAAGTATTTTGTCTGCCTGCGCCATACTGTCGCTACGTTGCACTTCGCGATTTTTTCTTCTGCTAAAAATTTAAATCTCTAATACATATTCTCACCCTAGACGGAAGCGCGCTAGTTACTTCGTAACAGATAGTCGGCTTACGCCGATTAATTTTATATGACATTTATCTCTGCAACAACTGGGGTTTCGACTAATAATTCTTAGAATGTATCCATAACCTGTTTCTTTTCCTATGCCTGTTTCATTATATCCTTTGACATAAATCTTCTGTATTTGTTGCTTCTTGCCCTTTATTCTTTTGGGAGTCCTAAAAGAGACCCAAGAGGCAGAGTCATAACTATTTCTTATTTTGCTTTGATAAATTCTGAAAAGATAAAATTGGGGGCATCAACCGATGTTTCAGAAGCAAAATGGTTTTCTGTTTCAAAAATTCCTTGACCACGCTGCGCTCTCACCTATCGGCTCGGGGCAATTAACAGGAATTATATTCAATTTGACTTGGCACTAGCAGAAACAAACAAATCTCACTCTGACTTCTGTAAAACGAAGACATAATAGCAGTTTTTCTTTCTTCTTGCAGTTAAAGAAAAATCATAATATAATTTAAATTTAAAACCTACTTTACTAACAATCTTCTTCATTCTTTCTATATCATAAACAAAATTCATGTATTTACTCTCTAGGATTTTTGCAGTCTTTTTCTTTCCTTCAAAAATAGTAAATACTTGATGAACAAAACCAAAATTTTTATTGATTCTAAATGATCTCTCAACTTTTCCAATAATAAAATTATCTTTCTTTATGGTTATGGCATTGTGATATTCATCCAACCAATTTCTTTGACCAAACATTGTATCAAAAATTACTAAACCACCATTATTCAAATTCTTCCAATAAGACTTTAACATCATTTCAAAATCATTATAACTTGAAAAATGATTGATAGCATTAAACATAGTAATAATAGAATCTGCTTTTTTCTTCATGTTTAACTTTCTCATGTCTTGTTGGTGAATCTTCAATTTTGGAACTTTCTTTTTTGCAACTCTAATCATTCCTTTATTTATATCAACACCAACAACATTAAAGTCTTTTTCCAGAAGAATTTTACTATGGGGGCCAGAACCACAAGCCACATCATAAATTAATTTTGGTTTTACTTTGTATTTTCTAAAAATATCAATAATAAACTTTACCTCCTTAGCATAATCCTTATTACCCCAACTAATATCTGCAATTTCTGCTAATTCATTGTAAAGTTTCATAAGAATGAAAAAGATTTTCTAAGTTTAAATAAATATGTATTTTGAGTGAGATTTGTTGTTAACCAATGTGTTTATCTGCTAGCTAAAGAGTGCCAACTCAAACTCTGCGTTCGCTACGCTGAGATCATTAGTATGTATAAGTTAACGTTTAAGAAAAGAGCAGAGTATTAGTGATAGATAATCATCACATCCGCTGCAATATGTCTTTCATTTGCGCAATCTCGCGTTTCTGGGTTTCAATAATCTGCTCGGCCAATGCTATCACTTCCGGATCTTTCAGATTAGCCTCTTCACTTGTCAGGATGGCCGAAGAATGGTGGGGAATCATGGCTTTCATGTATTGCTCATCGCTAATTGGGGTCTGTGTCCTCAAGAAAGCCAATGCTAAGATGAAGATTGCAATTGCTGCAACAATGATAATCATATTGAGCTTCCTGTCCTTGAACATGCCGCGCATCAGCAGCACCATGGTCAAGGCCATTGGTGCAACCATCAACAGCACCATATAAAATCTGGTGAAGCTAAGATAAACATGCTCCAATCTTGCAACATTAAGAAACATGACTGTATACATTATGATAAATGATATCGTCAAACTGAGAAGCAATATCTTGTAGTTCTTTTTTTCCATCCAAATGATATAATCTATTTACAATTATATAAATCTTTTTTATCAAGTTTTATATAGAATAACTGCCTTTTTCTAAGCATGAAAAGCAGGATAAAGAAGATATGCAAGAGAATAGAAAAAGAGCATGATGTAAAAATACTTTTCGCTGTTGAAAACGGAAGCAGGGCATGGAAAATGCACAGCAAAGACAGTGATTATGATGTTAGGTTCGTGTTCGCAAGAAAATTGGAAGAATATGTCCAGATAAAACAGCCCAAGGATGTTATCGAAGCAGGATTTGATTCTAAAGGAAAGCCATGCAAAAAAGAAGGCGCATTGATAGACATGTGCGGGTTTGACATCTTCAAGTATCTTAAACTGCTCTCTTCTTCAAATCCGACAACAATAGAATGGCTCATGAGCGATATAGTCTATCACGGCAAGCAGAACAAGGCTTTTAAGAGATTTGCTAAAAAGCATTTCAGCAAGAAAGCATTATACATGCATTACAAATCTATGTGCAAGAACAATTATCTCAAATATCTCAAGTCAGGCAACATGGTGACTTACAAAAAATATCTTTACGCATATCGTGGCCTGGTCAATGCCAAATGGATAGAGCACAAAGGCACTATTCCGCCCATGGTCTTCTCTGAGGCAGTTAACCGCATGAAAGGCATATTGCCAGAGAGAATATTAAACAAGCTGAACAACATAATAAAGTTGAAAGCTGAAGGCATGGAAAAAGACATAATCGAAAACATTGTTGAGATGGACAGGCATATTGAAAATTTCCTCAAGGAAAGGGATGAGGTTGAAAGCGGGGAGAAGCCGCCATTGGAAAAGCTGAACAAGCAGCTCAGGAAAATCCTTATCAAATAACTGAATTCTGCAAAAATCTAGCGTTAGTTAAACTTATAAATGGCCTCGAGAAAAGCATCTTATGATTAGTTTCAAGAAAAAGCCGAACACTGTAAAGCAGGTCAAAAGAATCCTGAATCCTAATGTTGAGAATTGGTTCTTCAGCAGGTTCAAGGAGTTCAGCCTGCCCCAGCTTTACGGAGTTATGGAAGTGCATTCAAGGAACAATGTACTAATTTCTGCTCCGACAGGTTCAACAAAAACCCTTACTGCTTTCCTTTCTATCCTGAACGAACTGCATGATGCAGAAGAGAAAGGAATCCTGAAAGACAAGATATATGCAGTATATGTCAGCCCATTGAGAGCACTTAACAATGATATCTTAAAGAACCTTATCCAGCCTATGGAAGAAATCCAGAAGTTCACTGACAAGAAATCCAAGATAAGGATTGGTGTGAGGACAGGAGACACTACGGCTGCTGAAAAGAGCAAGATGCTGAAAAATGCGCCCCACATCCTTATTACCACTCCAGAATCCTTGGCAATAAGCCTGTCTTCAAAAAAGTTCAAGGAGCATTTCACTAATGTTGACTGGTTCATTGCAGATGAATTGCACGCATTAGCAGATAATAAAAGAGGAGTGCATTTAAGCTTGTCAATGGAAAGGCTGCAAAGGATGAGCCCAGGCATGTGCAGAGTCGGACTTAGCGCGACAATTGCGCCATTGGAAGACATTGCAGGATTCTTGGTAGGAAACAAAAGGCCGTGCAAGATTGTTGATGTCCAGTTCATCAAGGACATGAAGCTGGACGTGATGACGCCAGTAAAGGATCTTATCAATACTGATTTCATGAAGATTAACACTGAACTCTACAAACTCTTGGATTCAGAGATTAAGAACCATAAGACAACCTTGATATTCACCAACACAAGGAGCGGGACAGAAAGGATAGTGCACCATCTTAAGGAAAAGTTCCCTAAAAACTATTATGAGATTGATGAAGGGCCGCCCCAGGAAGTTGCAAGCCTTATCGGCGCACATCACGGCTCATTGGCAAGAGAGCACAGGTTCAGGATAGAGAATGCGCTGAAAGAGGGCAAACTTAGAGCCATAGTATCGAGCACGAGCCTGGAACTGGGCATTGACATAGGATATATTGATTTGGTGTTGTGTCTTGGCAGCCCCAAATCTGTTGCAAGATTCCTTCAGAGAGTAGGAAGGAGCGGGCATCAGCTTCACTCAACCGTAAAAGGCAACCTTGTGGTGTCTGACAGGGATGACCTTGTTGAATGTTCTGTCTTGCTAAAGCATGCGCTGGAAAAGAAAATTGACAAGATACAAGTATTGAACAACTGCCTTGATGTTCTTGCACAACATGTTTTTGGAATGGCATTAGAACAAGTATGGGATGTCAAAGAGCTTTTCAATGTAATCAAGAAGAGCTATTGCTACAAGGATTTAAGCTGGGGGGATTTTGAAGAGATTCTTTCTTATCTTGCCGGAGAATTCGGGCAATTGGAAGAGAGGCATGTTTACGGAAAGATTTGGTATGACAGGGATGAAGGAAAAATAGGAAAAAGAGGAAGGCTTGCAAGGGTAATCTACATGACCAACATAGGCACAATCCCTGACCAGACCGGAGTAATAGTGAAAATTGGGAACCAGAAAGTCGGCACTATAGATGAAAATTTCTGTGAAAAGCTGAAGCCTGGCGACAGGTTTGTGCTAGGAGGCAACGTCTATTCATTCAAATACTCAAGAGGCATGGTTGCGCAAGTGAATTCAGCTTCAGGACAAAAACCTACTATCCCCTCATGGTTCTCGGAAAGCCTGCCCTTGTCATTTGATCTTGCAAACGGAATACAGAAGTTCAGGGCTCTCATGAAAGACAAGTTTGATCATCAAATCAAGAAAAAAGAGATTATTCAATTCATTCAGGATTATCTTTATGTAAGGAAAAATACTGCAGAAGCGCTTTATAATTACATGAATGATCAGCATGAGTATGTAGGCATTCCGAACGAGAACGAGATGTACATTGAACATTATAGTGAAGATGAAAAAAGGTACGTGATATTCCACACACTATACGGCAGAAGGGTAAATGACGCTTTATCAAGATGCTTGGCTTATGCCATTGCAAGACAGCAGCACAAGGACGTGGAAATAGGAATAAATGACAACGGCTTTTATCTCAGCTTTGGAAAGAAAGGCATTGATATCATGAAAGCATTCAAGCTGCTGAAGTCCAAGGAGTTGAGGAAAGTCGCAGAGCTTGCCATCGACAAGAGCGAAGTGCTTAAAAAACGATTCAGGCACTGTGCCGGACGCTCATTGATGATATTGAGGAATTACAAGGGAAGGAAGATGCGAGTGGGCAGGCAGCAAGTCAGCAGCATGATACTCATGAGCGCTGCAAGAAGGATATCTGACAATTTCGTAATACTTAAGGAAGCAAAAAGAGAAGTCTTGGAAGATTTGATGGACATCAATAACACGATAAATGTCCTTAAGAAAATTGAAAACAACGATATTGAAATCAAAGAGATTAATACCAATATCCCCAGCCCATTCTCATTCAACATTGTGATGCAGGGCTATTCAGACATATTGAAAATGGAAGACAAATCAGAATTCCTAAAAAGGATGCACACCATGGTCCTGGCAAAAATCGCCTTGAAAAAAGGGAAAAAAAGCTAATAGTCTAACTGTCTGGCTTCTTGTTCAATCTTTTTTGCAGCCTTTTCATTTTTCAGCATGGAATAAGTTATTGCCAGCTTATAGTCAATTTTTTTCAAGACACAAGGGTCTTCTACTATTCCTAGGCTGATATAAGTCTTTATCATTAGCCTGCTAACATTAAGGCCCATGTTCCTAATCTTTACGCTCAAATAATCTTCTAATGCCATTTTCAGGAAAGGATTTCAAAAAAAGCATTTAAAAGTTTTATGTAGCTAATCAGCCTGGGCAACACTTGAATCATTAGAAATTTGCTGAATCAGAGAATTTACCAAATCATTGTGCTTTTGAGTCCCGTGATTGTATGTTTTTTCATATAATCCTCGATTATAAAATTCTAAGGCCTTCTGCTTAGCCTTATCTTTATAAAAATTCCCCAATTGTTTTGAGATTCGTTTTTCATAAAATTTTAATGTCCGATTATCTTGTACAACTAAATAAAATAAATTATCAAACTCATTAATGGCTTTCTCAAGAAAAGTTGCAGATTTGATTGAAATTTTATTATCTTCCCTCTGAAGTAAAGTCTTTTGCCAATAAGCTTTCAAAATAGCAATAAGTAATTCAGTATTTGTCCAATAATCTTCATCATTTTTCGGGTTTCGGTTAATTGTAGCTTTAGCTAATTGTATCACTTCATCATGCTTATGCAAATGATGTTTAATTATAAGTAGCCTTCTTTTCAAAAACAGATCATTAGGCTTCTTCTTAAGAGCAGAATTTAATATCTCTTCAGCCCTAATGAAATTATTAGAAGCTTCCAGAATAATGCTGTATTCTGCCCAATAATTAGAATTATCCGGTTCAAATTTCAATGCTAAACGAATATGTCTTTCAGCAGATTGATAATGCTCCTGCTCTTTCCGTATGATGGCATATGTTGCTTGAGCCTCAGCGAACTCATAATCATAAGTGATGGCTTCTTTTATTGAATTCACAGCCTTTTTGAATTGCCTATTTGATAGTTGCCTTCTAGCATCATCAACTTTAGTCATTGCCATTGCCCGCTTGGAAGAAAAATCACTTCGCTTCATCATCTCTAAAAATTTCAAGTAATATCTTGTTATGGCTTGCTTCAGGACAGGAAGATTCTCTCTTGCTTTATCCTGGAAAAATTTCCTTGTCAAAGGCAGCATATAAAAATAGTTATCTCTTCCGTTAGTTGCTGACTTTTCATATATGAGAGCATAATTGTGTAATTCCCTTAAAACTTTTGAATAATTATAATCCTCCATATTAAATATTGCTTTTGCGAGGTATCTCAAGCATGTATCGCTGATTTCTAAAGGCGCTTTGGATAATAATAACATAACATTTCTTGCTTCATCTGATAAGAATTCAGAATATAACTTGCCAAAACAAAAATTGCATATGTCTGTTCCTTCATCTATATCGTTTAAATCCTTTATGTTTTGAGGAGTCAATTTTCCTTCTATTATCCAAGGAATAATAACCTTTATTGCCAAAGGGATACCTCCTACCATATCATGAATCTTATCTAAAAAACTATTATTAATAATGCCTTCATAACTGCGATGTCCCAATTGAGAATTAATATATTCCCTAGTCTCTTCCTTAGAAAATTGATCCAAGAAGTATACTTTCTCAAAATCACCTAGCCTTTCTCTGCTAGTCACCATAACTTTTGATTCTTTAGGGAACTCCAGGCTAACAATAAATTCTTTCAAGGAGGAATCAATTATAGTTTCAAGATTGTCAATTATCAATAAGCAATGGTTTTCAGAAAGCAACTTAAGTACTTTTTTCTTTCTTGTATCTAAATCATAGGAAAAGAACTCTTCATCCTCAAATAATTGTAATATTATATTCAAAAGATCCTCTAAATTATTCATCTCTGGAGTTATTGATTCTATACCATTAAGTGTAAGATTATCCTTTTTTGCAGTAATCCACATAATTGCATCGAATATCTTTTCTTTCTTGAGTTCGTATGCAACTTCAAGAGCCAAAGTAGATTTTCCTACGCCTCCAATGCCATCAATTGACAAGATAAACACTTTTTCATTCAACAAAATCTCTTTGACTTCCTTAACTTGTTTTTTCCTGCCTATAAATTCAAAATAATCCTTTGGGGGCAATTTTGTCAAAATCTTTTCATTTGATTTTGCATATGGAATCTCGATGTTTAATGTGTCCAAGAATTTTATCAGCAAAGCTAGAGTTTCATACGCTTCGGCTTTACTAACAGTCTTTGACTCTTTAAGAAACTTAACATGGTTCTTTTCAGGATGTGCAGCATCTGCCCTTACCTGCAATTTGGGTCTCAGTTCTTTCAACAATGAATAAAAACTGCTGATATTGCAATCCTTTGTAAACTTCAGGTTTGTTTCAGAAAAAAGCTTGTATTCAAGAAAAATCTTTATCTTAGCACCATAATATAAATCCATAAAGCGCTTTTCTGAAAAGTTGTCCTTTAAATCTGCGATAATCTTCTGCTGTTTTTCTAAAGACAAAGAAGGGAATATCTTATTATAATAATCTGTAAGAACTATGCCGATTATCTTAAAACAAGAATCCACGGCTTCGCCATAATAACCTTGTCCAATAAAATTTTCCACTTTATCTAGAGTAATATTTGGAGGCATTGTAGCTATTTGCCAGTAGCTACTATTTAAAAAAGTTTTGGTATCAAAAATTATAAGCCTTTATCCAGCTCAAAAAGATCTTCAATATCTTTCTTTTTAAGAATCTGCTTCAGACGGTAAGCCAATTGCAATGAGGGATTATATTTTCCCTGCTCCAAAGCTATTATTGTCTGTCTTGTAACCTGCGCCTTTTCAGCAAGCTTTTCCTGAGTCATGCCCAATTCCTTTCTTGCTGTAGAAATTTTGGTTCTCATCTAATTCTTCCTTTCAAGATAAATATTGGTGGCCATCTTGGCTATCAATCCAAAAAACAATGCAGCCACAAGGAAATAATCCACCTCAAATGTCTGCCTCAAAGCACTTGAGATTAGCTGGTATAATAATCCGGCAATTATGAACAAGAGCATTATCCATGCAGCATTTCTTTCTGCAATAGCCTCATGAAACTTTTCCCTCTCATCATTCTTCATGCGCACCATTATATCTGTAACATCTATGAACAAAATGACAAGCCATATAACGGTAACTATAATCCTTGTCCTGTCTGTCCAGAAAGGCAGCGAATGGAATATCACAAACGGGATGAAAATCAGTATTAGATAAATCCAGCCCTGCCAGGTTTTCGGCATTATGCCCCAGCCAGTATATTTTCTCCTCTTGAACCATTCTGGTTTTCCAAGCATATGATGTAAAAAATAGTTTACATTTATAAAACTTTTGAAATCAAAAATATAAGAATTTTTAAAGCCAAAGCACATATTAATTATCATGAAGATAATACCATTGGCAGCAGACTCTTTAGGCACAAGGAGCATGGCAACATTCATCTCCACAAAAGACTGCAAGATCCTTATTGATCCAAGCGCTGCTTTGGCCCCAAAAAGATACGGGCTTGAACCGCACAAAAAGGAAAAATCAAGATTGAAAAAACATCTTAAAGAGATTGCAAAATATGCGAAAAAGGCAGACATCCTTATTGTTACACATTATCACCACGACCATTATGACATAGGAAGGCCAGAACTCTTCAAGGGAAAGATAGCCTATCTGAAACATCCAACAAAAAATATAAACAAAAGCCAGAAGAAAAGGGCAAAAGATTTCATAGAAAAATTGGATGACTTGCCTAAAGAGATAAATTATTCTGAAGGAAAGACAAGAAAGATAAGAGATACAAAAATAAAATTTTCCAATGCAATGCATCACGGCACAAGCAACAAGCTGGGCTATGTCACTGAAGTGATGATTGATGATGGAAAAAAGAGGTTCATCTACACTTCAGACATACAAGGCCCTGTTGACAAGAAGCAGACTGACTTTATCCTGAACAACAAGCCAGACATAATTTATTTGGATGGTGCATTGAGTTATATGCTTGGATTCAGGTTCTCTTACAAGGACTTGAACAAGGCAGTGAAGAACATGGTAAAGCTTGTTGAAAAAAGCAAAGCCAAGAAGATAATCGTTGATCATCATCTTTTGAGGGATTTGAAATGGAAAGAAAGGCTAGCGAAAGTGTTTGAAAAGGCTGATGCAAAAAAAGTCAAGATAATGACAGCAGCAGAATACAGACATAAAAAAAATGATATGCTAGAGGCAAACAGGAAAAAACTCTGGAAAAAAGCCTAAAATTATTTAAACTAGTTCTTTATTCACACTTTTAAAATGAAGAAATTATCGAAGATTGCAATCGGGCTGTCTGCATTATTCTCTGCATATCTGCTTTATCCAAGCGAAAGCCCCAAAATAGAAGAGCCTGTAAAGATTGAGAAGAAAACAGCAAAAAGCCCGAAAATCAAGCTTGAAAAATATGTAGATCTTATGAACAATTCTCAATATAGTAATACTGAATCAAAGCAAGAGATAGCTGAACCTGAAGAGAAGCAGGAAGACCTGCCATCATGCCTAAGATGCGATGACTGGAGAATAAAGAACAATAAGACTTGGAATAAGAGGGGAAGGCTGAAAACTGATACTCCTACTGCATGCGGTCAAAAGCACGGCGAAGAATTGCATTACGGCTATGCTTATGGCTCTAGGCAAGTAACACGTTCAACCAACTATTTTTGCGGAAAAAAACACGGTACAATGAGGGCATGGATGAGTGATGGCAACAGAATATGGATCAAGCATTATGAACATGGAAAACTAGATGGAAAGCAGACAAGGTTTAATTTTGTCACAAATGAGTTGATGTGTGTGAAGAATTTTAAGAACGGGATGCTAGACGGCAAACAGGATGAATGGCATTCCAATGGTAGGAAAAAAGCCGAATATTATTATGATAATGGGAAAAAAATTGGGAATTGGACAACCTGGAATCACGAGGGAGAGATTAACATACAGGAAACATATAATGAAAATGGAAAAATGAAAAGCATGAGAGACTGGGCTGATGGAATGATAAGGGTTGAACAAAATTACAAGCAAGGAGTTAAGCACGGAGAATGGATAGCGTGGTATGGGAACGGACAAAAATTTTCGGAAAAGCATTATGTTGATGGGAAGCTGCACGGCTGGCAAAAGATGTGGCATTCCAATGGAAGAATTCATGGCAGGGCATATTTTGAAAAAGGGATACCGCAGGGAGAGTTTATTATGATGGATGCTCATGGAAATCTAATGAAGAAAGCAACCTATATTGATGGTCAAAGACAAGGCATAGAAAAGATATGGCATGATAATGGAAGGCTAAAAGAGTTGAACATGTGGCTATCTGGGAAAAGGCATGGAGAGCAAAAGGAATGGTGGTCTAACGGACAAATCTGGACACAGAAGCATTACCTGTTCGGAGTGAGGCATGGAGATCAAGATGCATGGACAATAGAGGGCCTCAAGCAAATAAATGTGCTTTTTGACACAGGAAAAAGGATTCACATCAGATGAAAGTTGACAAAAAAGAGATATTAAGAGAATTGGCAGAACTTGAAAGCAGATTAGTTGTCGTAGAAGGTAAAAAGGACAAGAAGGCCCTGGAAAAATTTGGCCTAAAAAGGATAATGACTCTTGAAGGCAAGCCATTATATGAAACCATCGAGAACATCGATGAAAAAGTAGCAATTCTTACAGACCTTGATTCCAAGGGCAAAGAGCTTTATTCAAAATTGAAGAAAGGCCTTACCAGGAGAGGCATCAAAACTGATGAGAAATTGAGGCATCTACTTCTTAAAAGCGATTTAAAGGTCATAGAAGGCATCGACACATACTTAAGCAAGGAATAGAAAGATTTATAAATGTTTATTACTGCCCAGTAATAAAATGAAACTCAAGACTAAATTGCTAGGATTGGCATTTGCCTTAGGAGCTAGTGCAATAGCATACATTGGCCCTGAAAACAGCTACCATGAAGCAAAGGCCTTATTTGAAAACAATCCAGTTGCTGAAGTCAAGCTGGGAGAGCTTGAGGTCGGTTGCAGAAACACAAATCACGAATATTTCACCAACAAGGGTGCAGTTTGCTTTTCGTGGAAAGCAGATGGATTGAAAATGAAAAATCTTAAACTAACATTAGATGACAAACTTATTGGAAAAGCAGAAGTGAAAACTGATGAGGATAATATTACGCTAAAGACAACCAATTACAGGGGCAACAAGGAAAAGAAATTCCCAAGAAATACCAAAGAGCTCATGCTGAATTATTCAGGAGTCATTGACTGCAGAAAAAAAGGCAAGCACACAGTAAGGATTACTGGAACAGATATAAATGGTGAACCATTTGACGATGAAGCTTATCTAAGGATAAAGTAGGAGGTAAAAATGAAACTGGATGACTTAAAAATCAATGAAAAGATGAAAGAAGTTTTCGGAGAAGTTGAAAAAAGGATAAAACTACTTGAACAGAGCAGTAGAGAGGTACAGCGTGAGGGATTTTTCAATCTTGCAAATTACCTTAAAGAAAAAAGGGAACTGCTAAAACAAGATGGGGATTATGATGCTGAACAGTTTGATGCCGCAAGCAGATACATCATAAGCAAATTAAAATGAAATTGAGAGAATTATTGACAATAGGGGCATTGGCATTGAGTGCCGGATGTGCTGGCAGCTATCATGCTAAAATAGACAGTAAACACAGCTGTGAAAGACATGATACAAGAGATTTTAGGCTCTATGAAAATCAGAAATTATTGGCAGAAAAAGTTTCAGATAAGAACAATGTATTTGATTTCTATGAACAAGGTGAGAAGTTAGGAAGGTTAAATATTTTGCCTGATGGAAGTGCTATCTGGAAATCCGACAAAGTTAAAAAGGCCCCAAAAAAGACTTTCAAGTTATGGAAGAAGTGCGAAGCAACTCTCGAAAAAAAATATGAGAGGCCCTTCTTGTATACTGAAGAATGAAATTAAGCGAGAATATAGAAATTTTAGATTTAGCATTGAAGATAGATAATAATCTCGTAATTTCTGATGTGCACATGGGTTATGAAGAGGCTTTAAACAAGCAAGGCTATCTCTTGCCTGTCAGACAGTACAAGGATACAGTCAAAAGGATTGAAAAGATCTTTCAGCAGGCAGGAAAAGTTGAAAAAGTTATCATCAATGGCGACCTTAAGCACGAGTTTGGAAAGATATCTGAAACAGAATGGCGGAATACGCTTGACCTCATAGATTATCTTCTGGAAAAATGCGATGAAGTAGTGCTCATAAAAGGAAACCATGACAAGATATTAGAGCCGATAGCTGAAAAAAGAAAGATAAAGATAGCTGAGAGTCATAAGGCCGGGAACATCCTTATAATGCATGGAGACAAAATCCCAAAAGATGTTGGTGCAGATACCATAGTCATAGGGCATGAGCATCCTGCTATCGGATTGAGGGATCAGGCAAGGGTTGAGACTTACAAATGTTTTCTTGACGGAAAATGGAACGGAAAAAGGCTGATAGTTATGCCTTCGTTCAATCTTACTACAGAAGGTTCTGATGTGTTGAAAGAACAATTGTTAAGCCCGTTTCTAAAACAAGACTTGGATGAGTTCAAGGTTTATGTTGTTGGTGAGAAAATAATGGATTTCGGAAAAATCAGAGATCTACAATAAAATTGGGAAAATATTTATATAAGACCTAATCAAAAGCAAGTACAATGCTCAGGCTTCCATCACTTGAACAAGAGATTATGGAGATTTTCAATGAAGTCATGGAAGACAATAAGCTATCAGGCATAAGAATCCATTATCCGATAAACATCTTGAATTTTCATAAAGACAAATCAAAGTATCTTTTTGAGCCGGTTTCTGAAGAAAAATTCAAAGTGAGACGAGTTTCTAAAAGAAAACTTGAGCAGGGATTCAATCAGGCATATGTCACAGTAAGCCAATTAAAGCCCGTGGAAAAGATTTCCAAGAAATTTAATGTGCTGCTACCCGCAGTCCTTGGCTACGGCAGGATTACGGATAATGAAAACAGGGCCATGTTCTCAAAAAAGAACTCATGGTTGCCGCTGCCAAAAGACAGGCTTGAAGAGCTTTATGAGATATGCAATTATTTCTATTAGATGTTATTCTTTATAGATATAGAAGTGAAAATAGAATCTGAAAGCCTGTC
>CAZFZD010000018.1:0-14162 GCA_964522895.1 Candidatus Woesearchaeota archaeon
TTAAGCAAACCTTCTGCTGATTATTTCTTCAAAACCATAATGACAAAGGAAGAGATAAAGAAAAAGCCTGATGTAATCATAATTGAGGCAAAGCCCATGCTTGCAAAAAAAGATGTTGCCGGAGCGAAGCTCCTTAAAGTCTTTGAATACCTTAAAAAGGAATTGGAAGATAAAGGTTTCACATTGAAAGATGCAGGATGGGAATGGAACCATAAGGCATTGTTTTGGTTTGTTCCTGCCAAAAAAAGATTGGGTAAAGTTGAGAAGCATATGGGGCCTTGTGTTGATGACAAGGAAAGCGTAAAAAAATTCAAGTCTGTCTGGAAAGGCTACAGGATGTTAAGGGATAAAGATAAAAATAGGGTTTATGTTATGAAAAAAAGGAAATACCTTACGCCGCATTCGTTGCTAAGGCATTTGATAAGAACAGATTATGTAAGAAAAAAAGTAAAGGAGATTGATTTATGAAAAAGGAATTAGTTGATAAATTTGCAATGCTCATCACTTCTGCACTGGGTTTGGTGGCAGCACTTGCATGGAATGATGCTATAAAGGGGTTATTTGATAATCTCCAGATAAATGTGTATGGTCTTTGGGTTTATGCTGTTGCAGTCACATTTATGGCTGTATTATTAACTTATTGGATTGGAAAATTGGCTCAAAAAAAAGTAAAAAAATAATTCACTCAGCACCGAATGGTTTATGTCTGTTATAATTCCAATGCCTGTTCTTTGATCGCTTGTTTCTGTTATTGCTTCCCTTATTCCTAAAATCTCTTTCATTGTTCCTGCTATTGCTTTCCTTATTCCTAAAATTAGTAGTCTTATTCCTAAAATTACTTTCATTATTTCTGTTATTGCTTCTCTTATTCCTAAAACCATTGGACTTGTTCCTGAAATTCCCTTGATTGTTTCTGAAATTCCTTCTTCCTCTGAAATTGCCTCTTTGATTTCCAAATCTTTCAGGTTTGACAATCGTTACTCTTTCAGTATAAGGTTTTTCAAGTTTTTCAACATTAAAGTCCCTGTATTCGTTAAGAACCCTTCCAAAGTTTTCATGATCAAATTCACTGATAAGATTCATGACCATCCCTTCTTCTCCTGCCCTAGCAGTCCTTCCTATACGATGTACATAATCTTTTGCATCTTTTGGAATTTCGTAGTTGTAGACATGGGAAACATTTTCTATGTGCAGTCCACGTGCAGCAACGTCAGTGCATACTAAAACATTCACCTTTCCTTTGTTGAAAAGTTCTATCGTGTTGCTTCTTTTATTTTGTGTCAGTCCGCCATGTATTGAAACTGTTTTTATGCCGTTCGCTTTCAGATTCTTATTTACAAAATCTGTAGTGTTACGCGTATTACAGAAGACTATAGATAAACATGAAGTTTCGTTCTTTAACAGATGAATAAGCAAGGCTATCTTTCCGTTCTTTTGAGTATTATAATATACCTGCTTCAATTTGCTTGGGTCAACTTGTCTTTCAGCCAAGACTGTAACCGGGTCATCCATGTAACGGTTCGCAAGGCTTTTGATTTTTGAAGAGATCGTTGCTGAGAAAAACAAGGTTTGCCTCTCTCTTGGACAGTATCTTATTATCTTTTCAACATCTTCTATGAAGCCCATGTCAAGCATCCTGTCAGCTTCGTCCAAAACTAATATCTTGATTTGATTAAGATCTATAGTTCTTCTTTGAATATGATCCAATAATCGGCCAGGAGTTGCAACTACAACATCAGATTTCCTTAATCCATCTATCTGTGGGTTGATTGAAACTCCTCCATAAATGGAAAGTATCTTTAGTCCGGGAGTAAGTTCCCTTATTGCGTTACTTACCTGTTCAGCCAATTCTCTTGTAGGTGCCAGTATCAACGCCTGCAATCCTTTGTTTGGCTGTACATGTTCGACAATACTGCATCCAAAAGCTAATGTCTTTCCTGAGCCTGTTGCAGACTCTCCAATTGTGTCTTTACCTTCCACTATGTGTGGAATGGATTTTTCCTGGATTTCAGTAGGATCTGTAAATCCTAGATCCTGAATCGCTGTGAGTAAATTATTACTCAAATTCATATTTTCAAATGTATTCATTTTTTCACTCCTAAGTATAGCACTTGTATTAGAAAAAGCGAAATGTTTAATTTGGAATTAAGCAAGTGCTTTCTCTTATCGTATCTATCTTACTACTTGTTAGTTACTTCACTCTTTATAAGTCTTTCCATATGTAATTTTTAAGCTTCTTTTGCCGATAATCAAACTTATTCCTCTTGAGTTGAAGAAAAACACCTCTTTGTTTTTGACATATTTCAAGGAGTCAGCTTGCTGCGGCTGGGAGGTTTCACTGTGGGCAACGATTGTTATCTATTATGCTGAGTATTATGCCTTGTACTCTTTTCTTCAAAGAATCGGAATAAAATCTGAGAATCATTTCTGTTCTATTTTAGCTGTAAGTAAATTATTAGGAAATGAAAAAGTTAGCATAATAAAACTTCATAAAGAGAAAAGGATTGATGCGCAATATTATATTAAAGTAGGTAAGAAAAATCAAATAAAGGAAATGTTAAATCAAGCAAAATTTTTTGTCTCTGAATTTGATGAGTTAGTGGCTAATTTTAAAAAAGAAGATTTTCAAACTTATAGGCAGAAATTAGAAACTAAAAACATATAAAGGCAGAAAAATGTAGTTTTTTGCATGGCTAGATTGGCAATAATAGATAAGGAAAAGTGCATTAATGGGAAAGGCTGTGAGTTTATTTGTGGCAAAGTTTGTCCAATAAACAGGACAGGAGCAGAATGCATAGTTGTTTCTGAGACAGACAACAAGCCCATAATAGATGAAAGTCTTTGTACGGGCTGCGGAATATGTACCAAACGTTGTCCTGCGCAGTGCATATCAATCATTAATCTTCCAGAAAAATTAAATGTTAATCCTATCCATAGGTATGGCCAGAATGCATTTGAACTTTTCAAGTTGCCAATTCCCAAAAAAGGAAAAGTTGTGGGTATATTGGGAAGGAACGGGATTGGTAAAAGTACTGCTTTGAATATTTTAGCTGGTGTCTTAAGACCTAACCTTGGAAGTTTCAAAGAGCAGCCAACTGATGAAGAGATAATTGAAAAATATTCTACAACTATTTTAGGTGATTATTTCAAAAGATTGTTTTCGGGTAACATTGCAATATCTTACAAGCCCCAGAGGATTGACTTGATTCCAAAACAGTATGAAGGGACAGTCTTAGAATTGCTTACAAAGATTGATGAAAAAGGCATTGCCAAGGAACTTTTGGAGCTTTTGGAGATGGAAAGTTTGGTTGATCGTGATATCTCCCGGCTTTCAGGCGGAGAATTGCAAAAAGTGGCAATAATTGCTGCAGCTTCAAGGAATGCTGATGTCTATTATTTTGACGAGCCGGCATCCTTCCTAGATGTGACAACAAGGATAAAGGTTGCAAGGCTGATAAGAAGCCTGGCAGAACATGCTGCAGTCTTGGTTGTAGAGCATGACCTGGCTACTTTGGATTACATTTCTGATGAGATCCAGATAATATACGGGCATCAGAGCGCCTATGGAATTGTCTCGCAATCAAAGGCAGTGAGGCGTGGAATTAACGAGTATCTGGATGGTTATCTTCCGGATGATAATGTGAGGTTCAGGCCTTATCCTATAAAGTATTTCCAGACTGCTGCTGAACGGCAGATTGGCAGCAAGGTATTGTTGGAATTCCCTGAACTTGAAAAGTCTTTTGATACTTTCAAGCTTAAGACTGCAAAAGGTGAAGTGAAGAAGGGAGAGATACTGGCCGTCATGGGTGCTAATGGTTTAGGAAAATCCACTTTCGTGAAGATGCTTTCAGGTTCCTTAGAGCCTGATGACGGCAAGGTAGAGAAGATAAGCATAGCTTTTAAGGAACAGTATCCTGATGCTGACATGGACGGAACTGTTGAAGAGCTGCTACGAAAGGTTGCAAAAGCGAAATATTCCAGTGGCTGGTACAAACAGGCAATACTTGAAAAATTAGGACTTAGGAAGATTTTAGACAACCAGGTCAGGCGCTTGTCTGGCGGTGAATTGCAGAAGCTGCATATAGCTTTGACATTGTCAAGAGACTGCGAGATTTATGCTTTTGACGAGCCTTCAGCGTTCATTGATGTTGAGGACAGGCTTATTGTAGCTGAAGTGATAAAGGATTTTGTAATGAAGAACGAAGTAGCAGCAATTGTAGTTGACCATGATGTGCAGTTCATAGATTATATAGGGGATAGCATGCTTGTGTTTGAAGGAGTGCCGGGCAAGCAAGGTAGTGTTTTCGGTCCTGTAAGAAAAAATGAAGGCATGAACAAAGTCTTGAAGATGCTGGATATAACTTACAGGCAGGACAAGCAGACAAAAAGGCCGAGGATAAACAAGCCTGGCAGCCAAGTTGACCAGCAACAGAGGGCAAAGGATAATTTCTATTACAATCAGTAAGGTTTAAATTATGGTTTGCCTTATGGTTTCTTATGCTTGAGCTTTTATACTTAGTACTGGGCTTGTTAGGTTTGGTTTTAGGTTCTCATCTGATAATCCAGAGTTCTATTAATTTGGCAGAACATTTTAAAATCTCCCAACTTTTTTTCGGTTTAATAATACTTAGTATTGGAACTAACTTGCCTGAGTTGGTAGTAACCATAAATGCTTCGATACAAAGGGTTGCCGGCATAGAAACCTCTGGATTGGTCATAGGGCAAATATTGGGTTCTTGTATGGGGCAGATTGCTTTAAGTTTAGGTATATTAGGGGTTTTTGCTTCATTGGTACTTTCTAAGCGTGAATTTTATAGAGATGGCCTTATGATGCTCGGATCTGTCTTATTATTGTTTATTTTAGGGTTTGATGGGGTTTTAGGAAAATTTGATGCAATAGCATTTTTAATTTTTTATGGTTTCTATTTTCTTTCACTTCAGAGGGAAGAGAAAATATTTTCAAAAATGAAAAGGGCCAAAACTGCAAATTTTTTACATGATATTTCATCTTTAATAGCGGGTTTTGCAATCTTGATTTATGCTTCTAATATCGTTGTAGTAAATTCAATTATTTTAGCAGAGTTATGGGGCGTAACGCAAAGTTTTATAGGCGTAGTCATTGTTGGTCTTGGCACAAGTTTGCCTGAAGTAACAACTGCTATAATGGCAATAGCAAAGAAAGCAACAAAAATGTCTGTTGGGAATCTTATCGGAAGCAATATATTAGATATACTTTTGGTATTGGGTATTGGCGGAGTGATTGCAGATTTTAATTTCAGTTCTAAACTTTTAATGTTTGATACAGTATTCTTATTCTTTACTTCTCTGATGGTGCTTCTGTTGTTTGGATTCACTTTCCGTATGAAGAAAAAGCAAGCTGCCGTATTGATTGGAATCTATTTCTTGTATATCCTCATGAAATTCCTGAATTTTTAGATTGATTTTATTTCTTTTATCCATGCCTCGGAATCTTTTCTTTCCAGCAGGCTGCCAAGCCTGAAGATTACAAAGTTATTGGCACAGTTCTTTTTGAGGAAGCTTAAGTCCTTTCTAAATTCTTTTATGCTATTATAGGTAGGTTCATTTCCAAATATCCCCTTGCTTAATAATCCAAGAGCAAAGTAAGTCTTTTCCTTGTCTTTTTTCCGCATGAAGAGCTTGTAATAGAGTCGGTAAAAGGTTTTCAGGCCAAACGGGATGAAACTTGAATAATGCATGAAATTATAGCTTAAGTTTTCGTGCTTGAAAAAGCCGTAACGCTTCAATGCGAATTCGGGGCAGGGAAATGTAGATAAGATGATGCTGCTTTTTTGCGAAAGTTCTTTTATGGTATTTTGCAAGTATCTTCTGTTCTTTGGTTTCTTCAAGAAATATTTTGTAAGCCAAAAGCTGTGATTTACATGTTTTTCAAATGGCGGTTCAATGTCAATCTTCATGTCTATGCCCTTGAATTCTTTCAGCAGGTCAATGTCTTTCTTTTTTGTGAAACTTGAGAACCAGTATCCCTTGCCTTTGTCCAATGTTGGCCAAGCACCGACAATCTTAATATTGTTTGTAGCCAATTTTTTCTTTTGCAAAAAATCTTTCCTGCTATTGCATGCTATGTAAGTTTTGGCAATAAAA
Source organism: Candidatus Woesearchaeota archaeon (assembly GCA_964522895.1). Lineage (GTDB taxonomy): Archaea > Nanobdellota > Nanobdellia > SCGC-AAA011-G17 > GW2011-AR17 > JAHIMK01. Next base: position 6,124 of record CAZFZD010000018.1, read on the forward strand.
TTATTATTCTTCAATAGCTTGTCAAGCTTTTCCCAGTCTATTTCTTCAGGAAATTCGCACCAAAAGATTATGTGTTCCATTATCCTTCGATATATTTTTTTATCTCTTCAACAAACTCTTCAGCTTGATGCTTGTACTTGTCGTATTCGCTTCCAGTAATTTCCTTTATGTCCCTGTTTACAATGCCCTTGAAAAGCTTATAAAACATCCTCATTGTTGCTATGGAATTTTTAGTTATGTGCTTTTTAGGAATCAGTGTCTTTTCCATTAAGTCTGCAACGTGATCTGGTGAAGGGGGAACTTCTCCATATTTCATCAAGGCAGCATGTGCAGCATCTATGACTGACCAGTATAAGTCTACTGTGGCAGAAAGCAGATGCTGTTTAGCCCTAGATATTGATGCTGGAGCCATTACAAAATAAGTGTATATGGATTCCTTGCTCGGCCTTATTTTGCCTTCGTCCAATAATGCCTGCAAAGGATCAAAGAAGCCCGTGTCAATCAATGCAAGACCGTGCCTGAGGATGTTTATGGCTACTGGGTCTCCCGCTCTGACATATTCCCAAAAGCTCGTAAATTTCATGGACTGGACGTGCAAACGCTTCCTATCAGTGTTCGCTATAATCTTTTCCATGATAATCCTGTAAGTCTGTACAATCTCTTGATTGAATCTTAGCCTTACATCATCTAATATGATAAGAATGTCAATATCTTTCTTGTCTTTTCCCTTCTGTACAGTCGAACCAAACAAGACTATGGCTTTTATGAATCCTCCGAATTCCTTGTAAGCTCTTTGTGCAAATTTTTTTGCGATGTCAAATTCTTTCTTAGGGAAATCGCCTTTGACCTTTTTTGCTTTTTTTTCAACTTTAAACTTCATTTGTCCACCTCTTTTTATTCTAGCGGTACGCCTGACCACCAATTCTCTTCGCTCTTAGGATTGATTAAATAGCCGCCAGCCATATAACTAGGGCTGAAAGTGTTTCCGAAATAACTGCCTTGTATGTCTGTCCATGATTTTGAAACATTGCCAACCTTGTACATTGGGGAGCTGGCCATCTTTGCCCATGCGCCAAGCATGGTGTCCATGATATTTTCGCCTTCACCTTGCGCTCCCGGCTCTACTATCATTTTATCCTTGATTCCAGCTTTTTTAAATTCTTTGACAAAATCTTCTATCGGAGCATTTCCCTGTCCAGGCGTAAGATGCTCATCAGCATAACCGAAATTGTCTGCCAAGTGTACATGCCCAATAACCTTGTTGTCCATAAGGTCTTTTACCTGTTTCTTGAACCATTTCTTGAATGCCTTGTCAGGGTCTTCTCCTTTCGGAGTCTTGAAATATTTTCTCCATATGTTTGCATGCCCTACATCGAATGTGGCTTTGATTCTTTCTTCTGCCATCTTTTGCGCTTTATCCTTTGGGATGTTTTGTTTGCTCATCAATTCATTTGCCATCTGTTTCCTGGATTCTAAAATAAGTGTCTTAAGTTCCTGCGGATGACCGCCATAACGTTCAGCATAAACATTTTCTGGAGCTATGGTCAAAGGGTTTTTCAATCCTTTTTTCTTCTCTACCATCAAGGCATACATGCCGGCTTCTGCTATGCCTTTTGCAGATTTATTTACAGCATATTCTTTTAATGGCTGGATTCTTTCTTTTCCTTCTTTGGTTTTGAATCTTCTTTCAATATCTTCCCTTTGCCTTCCTGCAGCTTCAAAATTTTCCATTGCATGCTTATAATTCTTTTCTGTCATCTTTACGGCTTTCTGAATAAATTCCACAGGGTTTTTGTTAAATTTCTTATGCTCTTCAACATCCAATGGTGAGGGTGCCAGTCCTATCTGCATTGCCAGTTCTCTTGCCCTATGTTTTCCGTAATGCTCGTTTTCTTTACTTAGGCCTTCTACTTCATCGACCCATTTTTGAATCATATTATGTTTCTTTTTGGCTTCTTCTGCTTCTGAAGACCATCTTTTCTCTTCAGCACTTGCTCTTAGACTCTCTTTTTTCAGATATTCTTCATAAAACAATTTTTCAGCAGGCACTCCCGTTCTTTTTTCTTCTTCCTTAAAATTCTTGTATCCCCATTCATCATAAATATAATTTCCGTTCTTGTCAGTTACCGGCACTTCAACGCCGTTCTCTTTTTTGGTCCTAAGCTTTGGGATGGTGATATCTCGTGTTATTGCATTTATCTCGCCAGTTTGTGAATCCACTAAGCCCAGCATAGCCTCTTTCTCTTCTCCAGGATAAGCTTCAAATTCCTTGCCTGCTTCTGAGATTCCTCTTGGAAATTCTCCAGTGTGAACTACTACTGGCCCTCCTTCTGCAGTTTCAGCAGCAAAATCTATTGCCCTTTTCAGTTCCTTTAATGATTCAACTGCTGTAGCCTTGTCAAACTTTTTTTCTCCCATTCCGGCAAAGCCGGTTATGTTGGCTGATGCATGCGTACTTAATGTCACGTCATTGAGCTTGGCCATCTGCCTTATGTCCTCTCTTTTGGCCTTGCCTATCGTTCCGGGAGTCACTCCAGTAGGCTGGTTGATGGATCCTCTGCCGACACCCATGAATCCCAATTCAACATGGTTAGCACCAGCTGTAACAGCAGACTTCAAGCTAACCCAAGGGTCTCCTATGCCCATAGAAATTCCTATGTCTTTCGCACTAAGGTTTATCTTTTCTATAGGCTTATCGTCCATGCTGTTCCAATAATCTGTGCCGAAATTTACCATTTTCCCTAGAAATTAAACCTGTTTTTGAGACTTATAAATTCTTTGATTCATAGTTCTTGATATCAATAAGGCTTATTGATTAACCTTTTCTGTTCAAAAATTCCTAATAGCTCTTCAAAACTCCTGCCTTTCTTTTTTGCAAAATCTAAAGAAACAACTGAACTCTTGCCCTTGCTTTTCTTGAGTTTCTCCAATTCAACAAAAAACCAGCCTATCTTGTCAAATCTCATCGCTATCCATGCTTCTGCACCAAAGGATCTTGAGAAAGTGAACATCTGGTTTATGCTTTCCAGATCAAAGTATTTCTTGTCTGTCTTGATGGCTTTGCATTCCAATGCAAGAGTTCTCAATCCGTTGCTTGCTATAAGGTCTGTTGAAGGCCTCTTGCTCGAGCCAGAGCCAGCCACCCTTGCGCAGCCCCAGCCGTTCTGCCAAAACAGGTGAAAAAGTTCCCGCTCTGCCTTAGTGCCTTTTTTCTTGCTGCCAACCCTCTTTTTTTTCATCACGAATTAATATTATTTCCAGAATTTATTAACCTTGCTATGCCCTGCTGAAATATTTTCTTGAAATCAATTCGATTCCGGTGCCTACAGTGGCTACTATTGCTGTAACTATCAGAATGGGCAGCCATTCTGCTCCTAATGCAACAGTTTCAAAAAGCTTGCTCAATGGAGTATATATTACTAGAAGCTGTAGTATTAATGAAAGGAAAATCGCACCGAAAAGCCATTTGTTGGCAAATGTTTTTGTTCCAAATCTTGAACGTATTATGAAAGGTACTGCTAATTCTATCATGACTAAAGTAACGAAAGCTATTGTCTGGCCCATCTTCAGGCTATCTGCGTATCTGCTGAAAATGAACAATGTTGCGCCTGTAGCGAGCAGCGCCAATAGTACAGTATTGATACCAATCTCCCTATTGATTATGTGCTCTTTCGGGTTCCTTGGCTTCTTTTTCATTATGCCTTGGCTTTTTGGGTCTACGGACAATGCCAAGGCCGGGAAACTGTCAGTTACAAGATTAATCCATAATATTTGTATTGCAAGGAAAGGCAAAGGCAACCCCATCAATACTGCCAAAAAGACAATCAGCACTTCAGCGATGTTGCATGAAAGCAGGAACATGACAAATTTTCTTATGTTCTGATAGATTCCTCTTCCTTCTTCTACTGCGTTAACGATTGTCGCAAAATTATCGTCCAATAAGACCATATCAGCAGCTTCTTTAGCCACGTCTGTACCAGTTATGCTCATCGAAACCCCTATGTTCGCTTCCTTCAATGCTGGCGCATCATTCACTCCGTCGCCTGTCATCGCAACAATATGCCCTTTATTCTTCAGACAACGGACAATCCTTATCTTGTCTTTTGGATTCACCCTGGCAAAGACTGCAGTCTTGTTTATTCGCTTGACCAATTCCTTATCTGACATCTCTGCCAGCTCTTCACCTGTAATTGTTTCGCCTTCAAGCCCGACTTCCTTTGCTATGGCTTCTGCAGTGAGCTTATGGTCGCCAGTAACCATCTTAACCTTTATGCCTGCTTTCTTGCATTTCTTAATTGATGTTCTCGCTTCAGACCTTGCAGGATCCCTCATGCCCTGAAGCCCGACAAATACCAGCTCTTCTTCAGCATTATTTTCATTTACAAATTCCCTGAAAGCAAAAGCCAACACTCTCAACGCATGCTTTGCAAAATCGTTTGCTTGATTTATGATATCTTTCTTTTCTTTTGAAGTAAGCTTCCTTATCTTTCCATTAAGGTATATCTTGTCACATTTTTCCAGTACATTGTCTAAAGCCCCTTTGACCAATGAAAGTTTCTTTTTACCGTGCTTATGGAAAGTGGTCATCATCTTCCTTTCAGAGCTGAAAGGGATTTCGCCTATTCTAGGCCATTTCTGTTCGAGCTCTGCCTGGCCCATTCCCGCCTTCATCGCACTAATAATTAGCGCGCCTTCTGTCGGGTCGCCTATGAGCTTATTATTGTTATGAGATATGCTGGAATCATTACACAATGCCCCTATTTTAAGCAACAACTTGAGATCAGAAACATCTTCTGAAAATTTCCCTTCAGTATTATAACCTTGCCCTGTCACAGAAACAACTTTCCTGTTCACATAGAGTTTTTTTACAGTCATCTCGTTCATTGTCAATGTGCCTGTCTTGTCTGTGCATATGACTGTAGTGCTTCCAAGAGTCTCAACACTAGGCAATTTTCTGATTAATGCCTTTTTCTTGGCCATCTTCTGCACCCCTAGTGCTAAGCCGATGGTAACTACAGCGGGAAGCCCTTCGGGTACTGCAGCAACTGCCAATGCGATTGCAAGCACAAGCATTGAAAGCAGTGGTTCGCCCCTAAGCATTAATGTTATGAATATGATTATTGCAATTGCAATGACAACAATGCCAATCCATTTGCCAAGACTGTCAAGCTGCTTTTTCAACGGAATCTCTTTCTCTGCCTTTTCTATCATATGCGCAACTCTTCCAAGTTCACTGTCCATGCCTGTTGAAGTCACAACCCCTATTGCTCTACCTCTAGTCGCTATTGTTCCGGAAAAGGCCATGTTTTTTCTTTCAGCTATGGCTGTGTTTGGTTTCAGCTTGTATATGTTCTTCTCTACAGGCAAGCTTTCGCCTGTAAGCGCAGCTTCTTGAGTCTCTAATGAATAAGATTCTATCAGCCTTGCATCAGCAGAAATCTTGTCCCCTTCTTCTATTATCAGTATGTCCCCAGGCACAAGCTCTTTTGCGTTGATAAGCCGTTTTTCTTGGTCCCTTATCACTGTAACCTTATGAGATGCCATTGACTGAAGCGCTTCAATCGTTTTTTCTGCCCTGTATTCCCAGATGAATCCGAAGATTGTGTTCAGTAGAAGGATGGCTCCGATGACAATCGCTTCAAAATAATGCCCCTCACCAAGAACTAATGATATGCCGACTGCAATCAACAAGATGATTACAAGAAAACTTTTGAACTGTGAAAGAAATATCTTTAATGCGGAAACTTTTTTCTGGTGCTTGATTTCGTTCGGGCCATGCTCTTTCAGCCTTTTTTCAGCTTCTGCTGAATCCAGGCCTTCCCTTTTTGTATCATATTTTTCAAGAACCGATTTGATGCTTTCAGAGTGTGCTTTCATCCACTATAAATATTCAGCTTTGAAGTTTATAAAATTGTCTTTTGTTTATAAGAATGTATACTGTAGTATAGATAAACTTTTAAACAAGCATTACCTTCCTTTGTATCTGAGGAATAATGTACCCTTCACGGGGTATTGATGTCCTCTTCGGATCCTTTCGGGGATCCACCTGAGTTCCTTCGGGAACTCAACCCAGAATCCCTTCGGGGATTCTACCGGGTTCCTTCGGGAACCCACCCGAGTCCCTTCGGGGACTCAACTTATTTTTCCTAAATCTTTTAAACCCTTATTTTCTAGAATATTCCATGCTAAAGGTAGACTTGCATAATCATACGAATTATGTGCAGAATAGGGAAACAAATTTCGGCCCGAAAGAGATAATTGATAAAGCGGCAAGCCAGGATGTTGATGTCCTATGCTTGTCAGAACATTTTTTTCATATCAAGAGTCATTTCAAGGAATACAAGAAGGATCCATTGAAGAGTTACAGGGATTTCAAGGATTATGCAAATAAAAAAGGAATTTTATTGCTACCTGGGACAGAAGTAAGATATAAAGAGGGTGAAGCGCTCTTGATAAATTTTAACGATGACTTAAATAAGTATCCTGGCATAACCGACTTAAGCAAATTGCCTGATGACGTTCTTGTTGTGGCTCCGCATCCTTTTTTCAAGAAGAACATATGTCTTGGGAAGAATCTCTTCAAATTTATGCATCTTTTCGATGCCATAGAATATTCTTTCTTTTATACAAGGCGTTTCAACCTTAATAAGAAAGCAGTTGATGTTGCTGCCAGCTTCAAGAAGCCTATGCTGGGGAGTTCTGACTGCCATGACTTGAGCAATTTCGGCTATACTTATTCGTTGGTCAATGCAAAGAAAGATCCTAAGAGTGTTGTGAATGCTATAAGAAAAGGCGATGTTGTGGTGGTTACAAGGCCTTTGCCCAGAAGGTTATTTTATTCAAGCATATACAATACTGGTTTTAAAATCCTGCCTAGAAGGATTATCTCACATTTCAAATCAAGGTCTTGAGGATTTCCATATATGTTGAAAATATTCAGTTTTTTTCTTTCGTTTTGGATTAAATGCTACTCCGCTTACTACTGTTCACTTAACCATTTGCCACTTGACAAATGCTTGGAAAAACTTTATAATGTTTATTTTCTAAGATTAGAAAAGTCTTGCTTACAAAGTGGAAGAATCCGGTGGTAAGATATTGTAACCTAAATGATTAAATCTGCTGTCATAAATGGCACTACCGCGGAGAGCACGGGAAGTAACGCTCGGGGAGATGAAAGGCTACTTTCGTCAATGAACCAAGAACTCTCACTACATTCAGTTTAATGGATCTTTGGCATCTTGCTGTATCTGAGAGGCTTCACTTTGTAATCACTGTCAAATCAAGGTGATAAAAATGATATACTCCCAAAATAAATCACTCTAAAAAGGGGGGTTTCTCATGCAGAAGTCCCAACTTAAATTTCGATGGATGTGCAAATAAGCTATTAAGGAAGAATGGAGAATAAATCATGCAACGAACAATTAAAATCAAATTAAGCCCAAATCAGAAAAAGAAGGATGAAATAGTTTCCACTATGTCCATCTATAAAGAAATAGTTAACAATTTCATAAATAAATTTTCTGGCTATGAATATCTTGATAAATTGAATTATAAATGTCTCTACAAGCCAGAGAACAAAGATAAAAGAATTGCTTCTAACTATTCAACTAATGCTTTAGCTTATGCAATAATTTTATTAAAAAATAGATTAGATTTAATCAGAAAAGGTTCTAAAGCCAGAATTTATAAACATATTAAAGATAAAGAAGAAAGCCATTACCTTTTTTATTTATTGAAACAGCCAAAATTTATTAAAGCAATAATGCTAAGAAAAAAATTTATTGTTGATAAAGAATTTGATGTAAGAATAGAATATCTTAATAAGTATATCCATAGAATCTTAAGGCATGAGTTCAAGAATAACAGTATTCCAAAATTAAAAAAGCCCTTATTGAGGACTGATGTTGTTACATCAGATGTACAAGAATACAAGAAACCAAAACAATTTAGCCATATTATAAAATTATCTACAATCAACAAAGGAGAAAGAATCATCGTGCCATTCAAACCAAACAAATGGGCAAATAAATTCTTTAATC
>CAZFZD010000019.1:0-12271 GCA_964522895.1 Candidatus Woesearchaeota archaeon
CATTGCCCCTTTTAATATTTTCTGCATCTATGCCTCTCAAGACTATAATGTCGCCCTTGTTGAATCCGTTATCAAAACTGTATTCTGAAAATTCTTCCTTTGTGAGATTACGCCGCTCGTACCAGGCGCCGTTCTCTTCCCACCACTGCTCAAAGCCAAGGCCGTTGTGCTCCATGCTTCCCGAGACTACTGCAACTACAGGATAAGACGTGCTGAGCATTAATCCCAACAAAGGGTATATGATGAATTTTACGATTAAAAAAGCTAAAATTACGTTGACAATCCAGGATGCAATGCTGTCTTCAACCCATATGAAGTGCCAAACCTTTTTGAGAAGTAGCTTCAATTCTTGCTTGCTCATTCAACTAACTATGCTCTTAGTCATTTAAAAGATTTTTCTTTATAACCTTGCCATCAGGCTCTATTTCTGCAAAAATATCTGCCTGGAACCTATAGGCTTTGCAGTTGTCCTTTCTCCAGCAATTCTTGTCAAGCCCTGCCTTTTGGCATGTCATTTCAAGCGCTTTTTCTGCATCTGCTTCAAATTCAAGGAAAACTTGCGGCAACAACAGCCCTCTCTGGCCTTCAAAATCAATTATAAGCCCGTCTTTCCCTATCCTGACATCTTCAATGCCTCTTATCTCTTCTGGCGGAGTAAGGACAGAAATCTCGATAATGAACTCTTCATCTTCAAAGACAGGCTCAAACCTGGGATCGCTTTTAGCAGCGCTTCTTGCAGCTTCCATGACTGCCTTGCCCAGCTTTTCAACTGGCTCTGGAAAGCCAATGCATCCCCTAAGATGTTTTTCGGGCCATGAATAGATAGTTACAAAAACTCCTCTTTCTTCTGTAAAATCTTCTGGAAGAATTTTCTTGCCAGCTATAGAATTCCTGGCAATAGTTATCAGCCTTTTTCCCTGCTCTTCAGAATAAGGCATCTTACTTGATTTTTTTAACCAGAACATTAAGCGCCTTGTTATCTTTTTTCAGCCTGGAGATTGCGCCAGTCAAAGCTTTTTTTGGATCGCTCTTGCTTGTCTCTATAATAAGAATTGCGCTGCTTACCTGTGGATGAGGCATGTTGTAGCCTGCAATCGCAACATTCTTGTCGTTCCACAGCTCTTTTGTCAGGGCGTTTGCTAAAGTATGAGACTGGCCTACAAGCTCAATCTTAAGCTTATTTTTTGTTTGCTCCAAAACTTTGATTTCCATAGCTAATAGGAAGTTAATGTTTCCTTTTTAAACCTTTCGACATTGTGAAATTTTACTATAAAGTTAAATATCTCTTATGAATCCCTTATCTGTAAATGGATAATCTTGATAATATAATCTCCAGGATAGAAAGCGCTTCCTCATGGCAAGACCTGGAAAAGAGATTCATCAATGCGGAAAGCGGAATCCTTACGCCCCATGAGGCACAAAGCAAGTATTACAAGCTTGAATTTTCACAAAGGATAGGGGCAATTTATGCATTGTCCAAGCCTGAAAAAGCTCTTGAGCCTTTAGATGTTGGATTGGAAGGCATCTTGGTAAAAAAACAAAACGTGAATTATGTAGTGCATGGCATACTGCATGATATGTCAAATATTAAAAAGGTGCAGAAAGCCCTGCTGTCAAAAAGCAATGTGGTCTGTGAAACTGCCTTGAAGGGAAACTATGAACTTAAGAATGCAACAGGCCAGAGAAGGATTGATGAGATAAAATTTTGCAGATACAAGGATTGGCATAAGGCTTATTTTTTGGAATTTTTAAAGGAAGATTGCTCATCCATAAAAACTTCCAATGTTGATGAAAAGGCCTTGAACAAGAGAAAGATTGGTGCTTTTAATCTTGACATGAGGCGGCAGAATTTTCCTTTGCACTTGAAAGAGCAATTGCCTAAATACAAGCTTGAGAATCTTTATTCAGGCCTATGCTTTCTCCGTTCACTTTCTCAGGCACAATTCCTTAAGAGCTTTGCACAGAAAAACAATGTTTCTGAAGTGCACGGGATTTATGGATGGTATCACCAGCACGATGTGGCAGAATTTCTTTCAAATGATTCTTTGCGGGAATCCTTGATTGACAGGTTCAATTCAAGAGTAAGAAAAAACAAGTTGAAGCATTATGGTTCGGCTTTAGTTTCGCTTGCAGGCACAGTGCTTCCGATGGTGCTTGCGCAGAGTTACGGCGGCGCAGCTTATTTCTCTTTGGTTCTTTGCCCGCCTTCTTTGCTTAAGTTTACCTTTTCAATCAATAATCTTCTCTCCAAATGATTATAGCTTGATTTTGCACATGTAATGTGAAATGGCCTCATGCAAGGCTTCTGCTTCTTCCTTGTTCTGCACAATCCTGCCAAAAAGCTTCCATGGCTTGTCTTTCTTGCGCATCTCAAGTTCTAAAGAATTCCCGTCCTCGTCGCTCACAGTGACTTTCAATCCAGTTCTTTGGATTCTCCTTATCTTCCTTTCCAAGGATTTTGCAAGAGAGCATACTGGCTCGAATTCAAAGTCTGCCAACTGCTTTTTTTCAGAATCAGTCAAATTCGGAAAAGAATATGTTGCAATGTCCGGTGAGCAATATGATTTCATATCAAGCAGGAAGCATCTATCATTTATCTGTTTTTTTCTTTTTTTTGGCAGCTTTTGCAACTTTTTTTGTCTTAGCTTCTTTTTCCTTCAGCTTAGCCTGTTCTGCCCGCCACCTTTCCTTGTCAGGGCAGTGCTTGTTTATGCAGTAGAAGAAAGGCCTCTTGCCCGCACGGATAATCATGACCATCGGATAATCACATTCCTTGCAGAACTTGTCGCTAGGTTTAGGGATGCCTTGCGGAAGGCTGAACGTGGTCTTGCATTTGGGGTAGCCGGAGCATGCCACAAATCTTGACTTGAATCGTTTTGAATAAAGTATCCTGAGATCAGAACCGCATTTCTTGCATTTGCCCACAATGGATTCCTCGTCTCTTGTCTTTTTTGTAGCTTCGCCCAATGCCTTGCCTATCTTTTCTTCGTTGTCTTTGAATTTCTTCAGGACTTTTGTAAGGAACTTTTTAGCATTGTCAAGTATGTCCTCGCCTTTCTTTTTCTTCTCTCTTATGTCTTCCATGTCCTTTTCAAATTCTGCAGTCAACTCTTCGTCAATAATCTCGTGGCAGTATTTCTTCAATGTATTTATTGTTGTCAATCCCAAATCCGTGACTTCTATGGATTTGTCCCTTACATAATTTCTCCTGAAAAGGTGGTCTATGATTTCTGACCTTGTTGCCTTTGTGCCAAGGTTCTTTGACTCAAGAAGCTTTATTATGGATGCTGCTGTGTAACGCTTTGGCGGTTGTGTTTCCAGGTCGTGCCTTTTGATTTCTTTTACTTTTACATCAGCACCTTCCTTAAGTTTAGGCAAGGTAACCTCATCAAGTTTCAAATGAGGGCCATAAAACTCATGCCATCCCTGCACTGTCGTCCTTGTACCTTTTGCATGGAACTCTTCCTTGTTTATGTCTAATGATAATGTTACTGTTTCCCTTGTCGCAGGCTCTGAGAACGTAGCCATCATACGCCTTGCAATCAGGTCGTAGACTTTTGCCGTCTTTCCTGACAGGCCCTTGGGCACAATCCCAGTGCAGTAGATTGCAGGATGTGCAGCGTCTGTCTTCTTTCCGTTGTTAGGAGTTAATGATTTTTTCTTTAGGAGTGCGTTGCAAAGCTGCTTGTATTTGGGATTTTTTGAAAGCTTTTTCAGCATCTTTTCATAACCCAATGATTTAGGGTATTGATTGGAACTAGTTCTCGGGTATGATATGTAAGAGTTTACGTACAGCTTTTGCGCAATGGCCAATGTTTCCTTAGGCGCAATCCCCATCACCTTATGGGCTTCAATCTGCAATGAGGTAAGGTCGAACGGATGCGGAGGGGCCTGATGGAACTCCTTTTTCGAAACTTGCTTTATTACAGCATCCCTGCCTTTTGTCTTTTTGACAACAGCCTCAGCCTTTTTCTTGTCCCAGAACTTGTCTTCAACGTGCCATGCGCTAAAATGCTGCGTTACAGCTTCAATGCGCCAGAAAGGTTCAGGCTTGAACTTCCTAATCTCTTCTTCACGCTCTGCAAGCAGTTTCAATGCCGGGCCTTGTACACGGCCAGATGAAAGTATCTTGAACATGCCTGTCGCATGCTTTACAGCAAGAGTCAATGCCCTGCTTAAGTTGATGCCGTAATAGAAATCCAAAGTGTGCCTTGTTACTCCTGCCTCTGCCTGCAATGAGTCGATGTGCTTTCTTGCTTTCTCATAAGATTCAAGAAGCTCTTCATCAGTCGTGGTTGAATATTTCATACGCCTCGCATCATTACGGTTACAGATGCAGCGCAGTATGTTGAAGCCAATGACTTCCCCTTCAATATCGTAGTCTGTTGCGATAGTGTATTCGTCAGCCTTTTTTGCAAGCTTTGTCAGCAAGTCAATATAGGCCTTGGTATATTTCGCATATTTGTTCACTTCATAAGCAGGTTTCCATTCAACTTCAAAAACTGGATATGTCCAGCCCTTCTTATTTTTTTCAGCAAGCCCAAACAAATGGCCTACTGCGCAGGCAACAAATATCTTTTTCTTGCCATGCGTAAGCTCATAATATTTTATCTTTTGTGTGGTGTGGACCTTGGCTTTTCCTTCGCTCAGGGTCTTGGCAATCTTTTCAGCGGTGCTGGGCTTTTCAGTGATTATGAGTTCTGTCATACTTTTTAGTCTGACTGAAACTTGTATAAAAAAGTATTGGTGAATGTTTTTTTCTAAAATTAATCAAAATATTTATATATTCAGGAACTAATCAGTATTAATTGTAATATGGAAAAGAGAGGTCAGATAACTGTTTTCGTTATATTAGGAATAGTGGTAGTTGCATTAATAGTTTTGCTGTTCGCTTTCAGGGATGAGATAATTCCTACTACCGCATCAACAGAAAACCTTAACGGAATAATGGATGATATCCGCGACAGGGTGTCTGAGTGCATAGAGGAAAGTGCTGAAGGGCCATTGGAAAAGATTGCGCTTCAAGGCGGCTACTTATCGGTGCCTGCAGGAAGCTACAGGCTTTGGAATGACAATACTGTAAGCTTCTTATGCTATAACATGCAGGACAAGAAAAATTGCAGGAACAGGCTTCTTACAAGAGAGCATATGGAAGAGGAGCTTTCTGATGCAGTGGAGCAAGGCCTTGCATCTTGCGTAGACATTGAAGATTTCTCGCCAGGACTGATAGAGACTTATGAGGTTATGACTCCGGAAGCGATGGAAGTCGAGACCACAATCCTTGAGGACCAAGTGTTGTTTGAACTGGATTATCCTATCACTTTAGAATCCACATCAAATGATAATGTGGTGAGCGAGGACAAGTTTTCGGTACCAGTTGAAGTGCCATTGGGCGAGTTGTACGAGGTAGCATTGGACATCCTTGATGCAGAAACCTCAATAGGGACCTTTGACACATTGACTTACATGCTCGCAAAGATGAGCAGATACACAATATACTTACACAAGCCTTACCCTGACAAGATTTATCAAATCAAATTGAGGGAAGGCGATTACATGTTCCAGTTTGCCGTAGAAGGCGAGCCGAGTTAGGTTGGGTGATGAAGTTTGAAGAAAGTTGTATTGCTGGTTTTAGTATTCTTAGTTTCTGTTAGTCTTGCTTATGCTGAAGGATGTTGTGAAACGACATTATCCGGAGAGATGTGCATGTTCACTGATGAGACAAACTGTGCGCCCGATACCAAATTCCTGCCTACGACATGCGACCAGACAAGCTATTGTTCCTTGGGCTGCTGTTACAGCTCTGATGAGGGAAGGTGTTTCAAGAATACGCCCAGGGCTTCTTGTAATAGTGTTGAAGGCGCAACATGGACAAAGGATCCGCAATGCGAAATATCACAGTGTGAAAAGGGATGCTGTATCTTGGGAGACCAGGCATTCTTTGTCACAGAAGTCAAGTGCAAGCAGACAGCTTCGCAATTTGAAGATCTGGAAATGATTTATGATGATGCAATCGATTCTGAATCAGAATGCATTGCTTCAGCAAAATCCCAGGAAGTGGGATGTTGTGTCCAGGAAGATTCTTGCCTATTCACTTCAAGAGCAAATTGCCCTGTTTCCGAAGTCACTATCTCTGGAAACAAGACTGTCGGCTTTTATGAGGATATGCTTTGCAGTAATGACAGGCTCAACTGCGGCTGTGCAAAACAGCAGACTACCGGCTGCATAGGAGAAGACTTGTATTGGTTTGACAGCTGCGGCAACAGGGAGAACATTTATAATTCAAACAAGCGCGCCTCTTACAATCAAGGTTTTGTGTTAAGCGAAGAGGCAAGCTGCAGTGCTAGCGCTTATGATGAGGATTGCGGAAACTGCGACTATCTTGAAGCTACTGTATGTGCTGAAGATAAGGAGGGCGTAATGCCTGTAGGTGGTTTCACTTGTATTGATTTAAGTTGTGACGAGACTTATGATGACGAGATAAGCCCTAATGCGGGCGGTGCAAAGATGAACGGAGAGAGCTGGTGCGTCTATGACGCGTTGCCTGGGCAAGGCAGGGACTTAGTCGGTTCAAGGCATTACAGGCACCTATGCATCAATGGCGAAGAGCTTGTGGAGCCTTGCAAGGATTTTAGGGAAGAACTCTGTGTGCAGGGCGTTGTAGGCCAGGACGCATTGGACAATGTTGAATCATTGCAGGGCCTGTTCAGTGATGAGGATTATATTCAAGCTGGCTGCAGGGACAACAGGCAGGAAAACTGTTTCGCATGCAATAACATATTGTCTGATGAAGTTGAAGAGATGGGATTGACTGAAAGCATAATCGAGAGAAGGAAGCAATGCTGTCTTGATGAGGATGTAAGGGACTGCTATTGGCAGCCTTCAGTTTTGAAAGGGGCAAAGGAAAAGGTTGAAGGCGACATGACAGGGGTTAGCATTTCAAGCAAAGGTGTTGACGGAACTTGCGTTCCTCAAGTCCCTCCAGGATTGAAGTTCTGGGGCGATGCGCCAAAATCAATAAAGGCTTCTGAAGAAGATTCTGAAGTTCAAGGCACAAATACCGGCAAGGCTTCCAGCGAAGCCGAGCAAGTTTGCAATAAGGCAGATTCTGAATGCACTGTGGTCTATAAGATATCTGGCTTGGGAAGAGCAGGCACTTTCGGAAACATTGTACGCTGGGCATTCCTGATAAGGCCGACTGAAGGCGGAAAGGATGGTTGGGAAATTGTATCAAATAAAGAATGCGTTTCCAAGGACTGGGTTGTTGCTGGGAACAGCATATGCAAGAGCATGGGAGACTGCGGAGCATACTATAATATTAGGGAAGAGCTGACTTATGACGGCTATTACAATTCTTTGGTTGATGAAGATAAGTTCAATGTTGACGGAAGCAAGTTCAAATTAACAGATTCTGATGTGGGAGATATTGAAATGATTGTCAAGGGCCTAGGCCTGAAGAGCGGTGGAAAGCCTGACTTCTGGGACAAAGGCGGAACAGACATGCTAGTGTCTGCTGGAGCTACCATGGTGGTCAGCGGAATATGGGGAGGCGCTGCAAGTTCTGGAAGCTTTTGGGACGGTTTTGTTTCGGGTGTAACTCCATTTGGTGGAGTAGCAGAAGCTTTCACAAAGAAAACGGTTTATGGCGGCATGTATAGTAGCGGTTGGTCTGGTGCCGATTTAGTCTCTTCTGAGATTCTAGATAACGTGGGACAAGATTTAGTGCTTAAGCCTGGAGAAAAAATAACTGAAGAAACCTTACAAAAAGCAATTGTAAAAAAGGCTCAAAAGGATGCAGTCGAATCTGGAATGACTCAAGAAACAGCAAAAAGTGCTTCTGAAAAGGCTGCAAATGAAGTTTCTGCAAAAGCAGGAGAAGATGCATATAAAAAACTAGCAGAAGAGGGAATCGTTGATGAGGAAGGAGTAGTCCAAAGCGACTCCGGTTCATGGGTACCTTCAACAATACAGACTTACATGTGGATGAGAACTGCAGTGCAATTGATTGATATCACATTAACCAAAACAAAGAAAGTTACATACACTATAGACTGCCAGCCTTGGCAAGCCCCGTCAGGCGGAGATGACTGTGAGTCATGCAATGACGAGATGAAGCCTTGCTCAGAATACAAGTGCATGTCATTAGGAAAATCGTGCAGGCTGGTAAACAAGGGAACTTCTGAGGAGAAGTGCGTGGCAGTTGACGCAAACGATGTCAATGCGCCGGTAAGGACGCCTTACAATGAAGTGCTGACACCGCCTTACACATTGACTGAAGTAGAGGAACAAGGACATCCTGGTTACAGGCTTAATGAAGAAGTGCCACCATTTACTCCAATAAAAGTGGGGCTGAAACTGGACGAGCCCGCAACATGCAGGTATGATGTTGTTCCCGGCACAGAATATGATGAGATGCCTGCCAGCTTCGGATCATCACAATTGCTGTATGAGCAGGAAGTGCTGTTCTCATTGCCTTCAGAACTTGCCCAGCCGAATGTGACTGTCAAGAACGAGGGAGAGTATGCAATGTATGTAAGGTGCGAGGATGCAAACGGAAATGTAAACAAGAATGATTATTTCATCAAGTTCAAGGTTGATGACAGTCCTGACCTTACCCCTCCAAGCATAAGGTTCACCAGCTTAGAGA
Source organism: Candidatus Woesearchaeota archaeon (assembly GCA_964522895.1). Classification (GTDB taxonomy): domain Archaea; phylum Nanobdellota; class Nanobdellia; order SCGC-AAA011-G17; family GW2011-AR17; genus JAHIMK01. The sequence continues at coordinate 8,648 of CAZFZD010000019.1, forward strand.
ATGAAGGCTATGTTGCAGCTGACACAAAACAAGTTGATCTTAGCCTTTATGTTGACGAGTATGCAGAGTGCAAATGGTCAAGAAGAGATACTGAGTATGAGCTCATGGAGAACGAGCTTGACTGCAAGAACGAAGTGTTCGGCCAAAGCTCAATCTACTACGGGACTTTCGAATGCAAGACCAAGCTTACCAACCTTACACAATACACTAATGTGTTTTACATAAGGTGCAAGGACAATCCCACAAAAGATGAGAAGGACAGGAATGTCATGGCAGAAAGCTTCAGGTTCTCGCTCAAAGGTTCTAAGCCATTGCACATAGTCAACACTGCGCCAGAGGGCATGCTTTATGATGAGGATGTCACATTGAAAGTACAGACTGAAGAGGGAGCAGAACAGGGCAATGCAGATTGTGCGTTCAGCAAAGAGAACACAAGCTTCTATGATATGATATTGTTTGAAAGCACCGGTTCCAATTTCCATGAGCAGAACTTAAATGATCTTCCGACAGCCCAGTACGATTATTTTGTATCATGCCTTGATGCAGGCGGCAACGAGGCAAGGGATAAAATCAGTTTTGAGATTTCTGTTGACCAAGAACCGCCTGAATTGGACACAGTATACATTGATTCCATGTTCGGAATAGTGCATCTTGAATTTAATGAGAAAGCATCTTGCGAGCATTCTGACAAGCCGACTTTCGCCTTAGGCGAAGGCACCCCTACAGGAACAAACACTACAGTGCATGAGATGTCCCTTAACAAGGAAGTCTATTATGTCAAGTGCAAGGACGCTTTTGGAAACAAGGGCGAGTATACAATCTATACAGAGGTATAAATGGAAAAGAAAGGACAATTGTTATCTCAGCCGTTCATATACATCTTCGCATTAATCCTTGGAGCCCTGATATTAGTTTGGGGCGTGAAAACTATCATGGACCTGCAGGAGACAAGCGAACTTGTTGAGCTGGGAACCTTTGTGAAGAGTTTTGAAAAGGAAGTCAACAAGTATTTCTATTATAATGAGGGCACGAAAAGAATGTATGACATAAGGCTGCCAAACAAGATAGATTACATGTGCGTCATAGACACAGAGAATTTTGACAAGGACAAGGAATGCATAATCAAGACCAGCAAGGAAGAATATTCTGAAAGGCCTTGTTCCATGCTTGAAGAATCCTTGGCATTAAGGCTTTCAGTCAATGCGAACAACGGCAAGAACATACAGTTCGTCCCTACTGATGCGGCAAAGCTTTCCAAGTTTAATATCGAACACCTCAAGCCTGAGAACGACCAGGCGCTTTGCGTTGTCAACATGGGTCAGATGAAACTCACTTCTAAAGTGAGTCATGTGCTAGCCAGTTAAATGTGAACTACTCATACCCTAACACCTCTTGTTGAGGATATGGGCCTCCTGGCGAAAGAGTTAAATATTCTCTAAACAGACAAGTATCTAATGGAGGCGATTTTCAAATACATTTTTGCTTTGGTTGTCGGAGTGCTTTTCATAATATTTTTCATAGGCTTCGCTTACAATTACATTGGCACTGAAGACACGAAGATATCGCTCTTATTGACAAAAAGTTTTGATGACCAGCTTTCAATATTGTCGGTAGCGCAGGACAGCGTGATGCATTATGATTTTGGAACAGAAACTGAATTGTCATTCAACAGGGGAGCAATCAGGGCAGGAAGCCAATCTTCAAGAAAATCAGACAACATCGTCTATGCCCCGATAAACCTCAAAGGCAAAGAGCTGACTATCTGGACAAGGAAATGGGAGCTGCCTTATGCCGTAACCAATTTCTTTTATATGAGCAACAGCAATTACAAGTATGTGCTGATACATGATTCAAGCTCAGAAGAGTTTGTCAAGGAGCTTGTTGATGATGTGGTGCCTGAACAGTTCGGCGTTGTGACTTATGATGCTGACACATTGAAGGAGCAGTTCGCTGAAGTCAGGCAATCCTATTCAGGATATTCAGAAGTCAAGTTCGTATATTTTTCTGAGGATCCAAGCAATTCTTTGGTGAAGGCCTTGGAGAGGATAAGGAACAGCAATGTCGTCACGATAATGCCTGGCAACGAGGACTGGGAATTTGGCGAGGTGGAATTCAGTGCAGGAAAATCTTCAATGTTCTTCACAGAGCCTATGCTAATCGGTGCAATATTTGTTGATGATTATTCGAATTATGATTTCAATCTTGAGAAAAGAGTGTTGCCAAAGCTGAAAGAGATAACTGAAGTGTATGTGGGCAAGGCAGATTTCATGATGAGCGCTTTGCAGTGCCAGGAGTACAGCCTGATAAAGACGCAGCTCAACCATATGTACGAATTAGGCATGGGTTCTGAGCCGAAAGAGTTTATACGGACAGCTGAAAGTTTAGAGGAGATAAACAAGGACAGGTTCGGGGCTGAGTGTCCGGGAGTGTTTTAGATGAATAAGAAAGGCATGATCGGGATGATGGAAACTTTCATGATTATCTTTGTAATTTTCATTTTGATAGGTTTCGGCATGTATTTTTTCTATAAGGTTTCAGTATCGTCAAACATAGAGACTGCGCAGGAAGCTTGCGAGCTCGAGACTTATGAGATGGTGCTGACGACGCTAGAGCTGTCAGGGCTGAAGTGCAGTTTCAATACTGCGCCAAAAGATTGTGTTGATGTAGCGAAGCTAAGGTCTTTCATCGACACAGGCGCTGCACAGGATGTTGGAACCGGCCCATGTACAATAAAGGTTGTGTTCAGGCAGGTATATCCCAAGCCAGGCGAGGAAGCAGTTGACATAGAGTGCAGTCAAAATGAGATGAGGGATCCTAATTTTCCTGAAAACTGCGGCAAGTGGACATTGAAAGTCCCTAGTGAAGAAGACACTGAGGGCAAGGCTGAAGCAGCCATATCCAGTGCAGTCTCATTGTATTATCCGCATCAGAAAGAATACGGCATAGGAGAGCTGGAGATAACGACTTACACTTACACATGAAAACGCTAAGAAAAAAAGGGCAAGGTGGAGAGATAATAGGGTTTCTGGTAATCGTGATACTGATAGTAGTAATCATAGGAATCTATGTGCGTTTCGCCTCGATACCGGAAGCTTCAGGCGTCTCAACTTCTGTTGCAGATTTGCAGAATGACAAGATGTTCAATGCGATGCTTGAGGCTACTGTTTGCGAGAGCTATAATCTTGAGGATGTGGTAAAGAAATGTTCAAAAGCGCAGACAGTCTGCCAACAGGATTCTTGCAGGCTCATGGAAGATACATTTGACGAAATGCTTGATTCCCTCGTCGGAAAAAGGCTCATGCCGGAGCTCAAGCAAGTGTATTTTTATGTGGAGATGGATGATGAGAAAGTTTATGAAAAAGGCTATGAAAAGCTTGAAGAGGAATGCCTTCAACAGCCTAACAGGAAATACATGCCAAATTCTTACACTATAAGGCCTGAGATTGCAAATCTCGTGATAGCAAGGTGCGTGATTTAGCCTACTTGTAATTTTATAGTAGTTAATGCGATTAAGGATTTTCATTGAAATTACTGATTTTTGAGATACAGGGCTGTTATTGTTTAATTATGGCGTTTTAAGGCGAAATAGTGCTCTAAATTATACAAATCTTTATAAAGGGCTTA
>CAZFZD010000019.1:12281-13853 GCA_964522895.1 Candidatus Woesearchaeota archaeon
CTTTAAAATTTTAACATTTTGATAAAATACTATACTATGAAAAAGCTAAATCTTTATAAAGGGCTTAAGCTAATTTCTATACTATCTTGCTTTGCAAAGATATTGCTTTAAGAGATGACGTATGCAGAGCAAGCGAGCGAAAGATATATAAAAAATATCAAATAAATGCTCAGGAACGCTAAAAGAAACACGGGGAGGTGTTTTTAATGCAAGTATTGAAAGGATTAAAAAAATTTGCGGCGCTAGGAACAGGTGCAGTAATGCTTGGTGCAACCTTAACAGGTGCATTGGCAGCTGACTTGGAAGATTATCCCGCGCCATTTGTCGTAGACGGTGTCTATGACGACAGCAACGTCTTTGTCTATGGAGACCAGGCACTTGCTGACGATACCGCAGCAATGATGGATATCGCAGCTAGTCTGCAATTTTTGGCAAAGACCCCAGTAGAAAGTTCAGGAAGTACTGTCTCAGTAAGTGGCGGCCAGACAGACCAAATCCCATTGGGACAAGGTTTTTCGAACTCTACATATTTTGACAAGACACTGCAAGATGATGATATCGAGACTTTGTTTGACGGAAGCATAAACTTCCAGGGAACAGAGTATGATACATCTGAAGAATTCCAGATGTGCGATCAGGCAGAGCCATATGTGGCAACAAGTCTGATGACAGACGATGATTACGGAAGGGATGTCTTCTTGGAATTAAGCAAACATAAGCTACGTTATGCTTACAGCTTTGATGAATCTATCCAGTTGAATACAACAGATTCAGACCAGCCATTGGAGATTGATTTCTTGGGCAAGACTCTGAAGATAACAAGCATTGATTCAGATTCAAGCTTTACTGCAACAGTTGGTGAAGAGTTCACTTTGAATGCAGGAGACTCTGTAGAAGTTGAAGGCAAGACTGTAACATTGGAAAATATTGGTACCGATGTTGCTGTTATCAGTGTAGACGGTGTTTCAGATTCTATCGACAAAGGTAATACTGCTACTGTCAACGGAATAGAGATTTTCGTGGATAGTGTTATCGATAGGAATGATTTGGCAGAATCTGCTGCAATCATTGTTGCAGGTGAACAAGCTACAGAAAGCTATTCTGATGGCGATGCTTTTATCGGTGAAGATGAAGATGAACCTGAATGGGTCTGGAATCTTGCAGCATTGAATGATGCTAAAGGAACTTCAGCTTATGAAAGCTGTGCAAGCGGAGCAGAAGACAGTTTTGTATTGAGGGTTGAAAATGAGTTTGACATGAATGATGAGTCTGACGATCCGACAGCTGTAGGCGAATGTATCGACTTGCCAAACGACTACTTGTCTGTTTGCATTGACAGCTTGACAGTATCAGAGGATGACATGGAAGAAGTTCTCATGGAATATGAGGATTCAGCTGACCTTTCAGAGGCAAACTGTGTAAACGAAGATGCAGGTTCTGAAGCAAAGACACTGCATTTGAGTACAACTGCAAGCGAAGGGTTTGAGTTGAGGGCATTTGAGGCTTCTAACAATGTAACGGCTAATGAAAGTACAACTGTATATGCAGAAGATGTTTGGCTGTTCTCAGATG
>CAZFZD010000020.1:0-13181 GCA_964522895.1 Candidatus Woesearchaeota archaeon
AAAATTAACATGAACTGATTTTAGTTTAAATTTCTTTTGTATTGCCTAATAATACAACTCTTCGACTTTGCCTGACTGCTTTTCAGCTTTGGGCCTTGCTGACTTTTCTAAAATCTCTAACTCTTCAGCAGGAGTAGCTTCAAGAATATCTTCGACTTCCTGGAACTTTTCAAGATCCTCAAGCCTTTTCTCTTCGTTGGCTTCAGGCTCCTCTTCCTCAAGCTCCTTGTTTTCTTCAAGCGCCTGTTTTTTAAGTTTCTCTTCAGGTTTTTCTTCCTTGACTTCTTTATTTTCCTTGACTTCTTTCTCTTTAAGCTTTTCTTTGGGCTTCTCTTCCTTAACAGCTTTCTCTGCTTCCTTGATTTCCTTTTTTATGTCTTCAACATCTTTATCTTCAGCCAGGTTTTCGACTTCTTCTTCAAGCTCTTCAATTTCCTTGTCAAGATGGTCTTCATTAATATCTTCAACGATTTCAGGCGTGACGACTTCCTCGTCCCTTTCGATTGCAGCCTTGCAAGCCTTTTCGCAGTACTTTAGCAGTTTCCTGACATTATTGTCTGCTTTTTCAAAAAGATGTTTTATCATATCATCGTCAAGCAACGGAAGCAGCCCTACTCTTTTTCTTATCAACGAAACTGCATCTTCAGCAGAGATTTCGCCCAATTTTATGTGTTCTAGGGAACCCTTGAATCCGTCTACAAAGACGCTTTCATCATAATGTTTTCCTACGAACACTATTGACCTGAAATATCCTCCTCGGAAATATCTTAATACTCTGGAATAGTCTTCTTTTGGAAGCCAGTGCGCTTCATCAAGCAATAGTATCATGTTCTTTGGCTTAAGGTTAAGCAACTTACCTATCTTGCCATATTTGCCATTCAACAATTTATTGATATTAAGGCTGCTTTCGATTCTGTTGCAGCTGAAATATATGATTTTTCCTCTTCCGCCGAAACGGTGAAGTATTCTTCTGAGCAAGGTGCTCTTACCATTGCCGTAATCGCCTTCAACATAAACCAGTTTGTTAGTTGCGATGGAATAATTGACTTTTTTGACAACGTGGTCATATCCTAGCAGATCGTCATAGAACGCTGCAGGTTTTATGCTAAACGGATTATTATGAAATCCCAATTGCTTGTACCATATCTCTTTTGCTTTCATTTTATTTCCTCTAAGATTTTGTTAAGCTCTTCCTCGCTCAGCTTTTGCTTTTTCTCAGTAGCCATCTTTTTCAGCACTGCCTTTGTATTGTCAACCAATAAGCCGATGTTTTTCTCAGAATGCTTGTAAATCTTTTTGATAGCCCTGTCATTAAGCAGATCGTCACCAATCATGGATTTTATGGCCTTTACTGCTTCATAATCTGTTAGTGGCTTGAGTTTTATGACTTTTGCAATCCTTTGTTTTATGCTCTTGTTAAGGCCTGCTTTTTTGAAATCTTTCCCGGTAAATATCACTGCTCTTAGAAAATTAAGGTCAAAATAATATTTTATCCGTTCACTGTTCTTTTCAGAGAGATGCTCGACTTCATCAAGCAACAATATCATGTTTTTCGGCTTTATGTTAAACAATCTTCCTAGCCAGCTGTACCTGCTCTTAAGGACTCTTTCGATGTTAAGCCCGTTATTAATCTTTTTGCAGTTAACATAGATGACTTTTTTTCTTCCGCCGAATTTCCTTACTGCCCCTCTTAGCAGGTTAGTCTTTCCGCTGCCAGCACTGCCTTCAATAAAAAGCATATTGCCTGCAAAGATAGTATAGAACACTTCTTTCAGAACTTCTTCATGCCCTATAGTGAGCATATTATTTTCAAATGGATTAACATCCATACCCAGTTCTTCATACCATTCAAGCATTTTTTCCACCTTTCTTCATTTGTGTTGCCTTTTTTCTGAAATGTTCAGCTTCACCATAATAATCATTAGCAAGTTCAAAATCTTTTTTATTATAACTTTTTTCCCCCTGCTTGTGTGCAGACCTTGCCTTCCTGTAGTATTTTTTTGGAGTCTTTCGGAATAACAAATAACATAAGAAGGCAATCCCTAAAAAGCCTAAAATGCCAATGAACAATTTTGTTATCATTAATTTTACCTCTTTAAAATCTGTTTTATTAGTGGAGAAAATTGGTATTTATAAGCTTTTTCTCTTATTTCCTAGGATAAGAGCTTTTCGACCCATAACAATAGTCTTTGATGCCATGGCAAATTCTCCACTTTCAAATTAAAATTATAAGTGCTTATGTAGCGTTTGCCGGCTTCATCATAATAAATTATTTCTAACTCTGCTTTTCCCCTCTTGAAATCTTTCCCTTCAACAGGGAACGCCAATGCTTTCTCTTCACGCACTGCCTTGATGAAAGAATGGCCATATCCAGGTATGTTTAATGTGACATTGTTTGCAGTGACATTTGAACTCATTCTAAAAGACAATTCTGATTCTTCATCATACCCTATTTCTTTTGGCTCGAAATCATGCACAACAATTTCAGGTTCTTCTATGATTTTCAGTTTCAGGTAATTATGTTTGATAAGGTTTTGGCTTTCAGCAGTGACCAGCACTTCAGGACCTTCTAACTCTTGCATTTCCAGTTCCCATTCAACAGCTTTCTTGTCTCCTATAAGCAGTTCTTTGTCATAGCAAGTGGTCTCATGGCAGATTTTCACGTAAGGGAAATTTGTGTTGCCCTTGTTTTCGACAGTACAGCCCAAATGCCCAATTTCTTCCCTATAATAATATTCCTTGTCAAGCTTGCATTCGAAATCTATCTCTGGAAAATAATTCTTCTCATCCTTTGGAGCCAGCCTTTCAACCTTTTTTTCGGCCCATTCTTTGTCATAGACATTGTAAGTGTCTGACAGGAGTATGCTTGTTGAATTGCTTTCACTGAAGCTTGAAACAGCACGGATTGTGGTTTCGTAATATGCTCCTTCTTCAAAATTCTCAGGCATTTTAGCAATCCAGAACACGACTTGTTTTTCTTTTGGGTCTAACAGCACCACTTTCCTGTTATCTTCAGTCAGGTTTGGCGCAGTTTTTATTGAGATTATCGAAGGCAGATAATACTCTTCAAGGTTCTTTATTGTTATTTTTATAGGTATAAAGCTTCCTGGCCCTGCCTTGCTTTTCAGGCTTTCAACCTCAAGCGTGGCATGCACGTCTTTTTCACCTAAAGTTTTTGAAACATCTGTCTTGATGTAAAGCGGATTGAATGTCAGTTCCGTGTCCCTCGCTTTCCATTCATAATTGATTGCAGATTCAGTAGGGTCAGTTTCAATCTGGCACTTCACATGGCTAGGATCAATCCATCCTATCTGCTTAAAAGTCACGTCTGCCGGAACCCATCCTATTTCAGGGAAATACACTTCTGCCCAGCCATGATTACCAAACTTGTAATCTATGTTTGAATAAGCTTGTCCGCTGACAAACCTGGCAGGTATTCCCATGGACCTTAAGAAAGCGATGTAAAGAGTGGTTATTTCATCACATACGCCTTGCCTATTATTCAATACCCAGTTTGCGCTTTGAACTGGCTCTTCAGTCAGAGAATTAAGGCTGTAATCCACATTCTTCTGTATCCAGTCTCCAAGTTTGAACACTACCCTGTAATAATCTGTCTGGCCTTCTATTATCTCACTGGCCTTTTTTGTTATGTTTTCGTTGATATCAATTATGTCTGTGGCTTCAAGATATTTTTCATTATCCCCTATCTCATCATTGGGATATTCAATCTTGTTCTTTATTTTTTGTAATTTGTTAATAGTCTTGACTTTGCTGTCAACATAGAATTTTATCTTCCTTTCCCTGGGGTTTCTCCAGTAGAAATGTATCACATCTTCTTCAGTGATTTCAGCGCCAGGTTCAGCATAAGGGGTCTGTTCAAGTACTATCTGATTAAAAGAATCCCTTGGAAAGAATGAGAGGTAAGCATTCAGATCATCTATCTTAAAATTTGCAAATTGTGAATTAGATTCAGCGATAATGCTCGCTTCCTGCCTGAAATCAATCTCCAAACTTCCGTAGTTGTTATAATTCTCTACATCCTGCGCTAATACAACAGGCAATAGCAGTATCAGCACAAGCAAAACTTTGTTTAGCAATCTCACCTTGTTTTTAAATTATGCAATAAAAGTATATAAATCTACTTCTTGAGCATAGATTTTAGCCTTGAAGTAAACACATTGAAATCCTCTTTGGAAATGCAGCCGCCCGCAGCATGCTTGTGGCCGCCCCCGTAACCCTGCAAGCCTTCCAAGGCTTCAGCCACCATGCCCCTTACGTCATGCGTTGCGCCTCTTAAGCTGACAACAACTTCCTTCTCTTTTTTTCTTCCTATCAATATCAGCTTGTCAGGAAAATTGTGCAATAGTTCGTTCGAAAGGTCGCTTGAAAGGCTCATCTTGTCATAAGGGTAAGTGTAGAACAAGTAATCTTTACCCTCACCGGATTTTACAGCATCCTTGAACATCTTTTGATAGAGCTTGTCCACCTTTTCAAAATTCTTGTAAAGGAATTTGCCTCTTGGCGTTTCCTGGTTTAGTATTTCGTAAGGGCTTTCAATCTTTTCAAGAATAGAAATGCATTTCTTTATGTCAGAAATCTTCCCTTTGAGCATAAAATTGAGAATCCTTATCAATCTTCCGAACTCGGTCTCGTATATTACCTGTCCCGGGTTTTTTGCTTCAGGCAACAAGTCAGGATACTTTTTCTTCCCTTCATCAATCAAGTCGGCAGGAATGTGCCAGTCAGCGATGATTCCGCATAATGCGAGCCACAATGGCTTTTTTGCAACCTTGTAGCACCAATAAGTTGTGGGCCTGTTGTCCTCTTCATCTTCAAACAGGGGATTGAAATAATGCACCCCTTCAATCTCGCTTATAGGGTGATGGTCTATCCAGACAATCTGCACTTTAGCATCATCAACAAATTCCTGTTCAAGCCCGGGCTTGTCTAATACAAAAACCCTGTCAGGACCATATTCCTTAATCTTCCTCACATAGCCAGAATCAACACAAGGCCTGCTCTTCACTATTATGCCTCTGCCCCTATCAACATATTTTTTTAGTAAAAGATATGAGCATACGCCATCAGCATCATCATCAAAGAAAAACAAGGGCCTTTCAGAATTGTCTAACAGCTTTCTTATTTCTTTGATTTTCTCTTCAGGAATCATATGAATAAAGAAATAATCAAATCTTTATAAAACCGCCTGTTATTTTTTCCTGTTCAGGCTCAGGAAGGCTATTGCAATCTTTGTATCCTTCCACCCCTCTTTTCTCAGCTTCTTCCTTATGGTCTCGTCATCAGTGCCTTTGGCCCTCATCTGCTGGATATAGCTTTCAAGCTCTGAATCAGGCTGCTTTTGTTCTGCTGCAGGTTGTTGTGCTTCCTGCGCATTTGGAGCAGGCTTTTTTCCAGGCGTTTGCACTTTAGGCTGTTTTCCAGGCGTTTGCACTTTGGGCTGCTCTTGTTGTTTTCCCGGAGTTTGTACCTTGGGCTGCTGGACAGCTGGTTTCTGTTCTGGAGTTTGCACTTTTGGTTGTGGTTGATTTTGTTCTGGAGCCTTGGCATTGGGTTGCTGTTCTGCTGCAGCTTGTTGTGGCTGTTGGCTTTGCGCTTGCTCTTTTATCTTTCCCTGCTGTACAGGTTTTTGCTTGTTTTGCGGCTGTACAGGCTTCTTTTCTTCAGGCTTGTCTTCTTTTTTCTTTCTTGTTGCCTTGAATATTATCAGGGCTATTATTATCACTGCAAGAAATCCTAATACGATGTAAAGAGTGTAATCGCTTTCCTTGACACACTGCCCTGTTTCTTGATTGCACCTTTCGCCAGGCTCACAGCTCACATCTTGAGGACAGCTTGCGCATGTCTCGCCAGGATCAATCTGCCCATTAGGACATAATACTTCTGGAACTTCTTCAGCAGGTTCTTCAGAACCTTCTTCTAAAGGAATTTCTTCAGTCACGTTCTCTTCCAGAGTAACATTCTCTTCAACTGTCTGGTTGCCTGTCTCGTTCTCTGCTGCCAATGCAAAGCTTATTGCCAGCGTGAGCATCAGTACCATGATTATTGCTGCCTTATAACAGCCTTTTGAAATCTTCATCTTTCCACCCTTGTTTTTTTAATTTTTCGCTTATCTGTTTTGAATTGAACCCTTTCTCTTTCATAACCCTTACATATTTTTCTAAAGGACTCTCTTTCATATTTTTAGGCCTTTTCGGCGCCTTAATTTCAGGTTTCTTATCTTCCTTGTTGTATATGTCGTGCACGTCAACAGCTGGCGCTTCCTTAGTTTCGCCTTTCCCTAATGTTGTAGCCTCATTGAAGAGGTGCCTTTCGCTTTTCTTTCTTGTCACCTTGTATACTATGAAACCTGCAATGCCAATCAATATAGTGATTATCACAAATATCAGTATTGCTTTTGTGCTGCTCGGCTGCTTTGTGACACAGACTCCGTCAGAACAATATTCATTTTGAGCACATGCTGCGTCTTCAGGGCAGCTCTCGCAATTCTCGCCTTCTTCAGGAATATCGTTGCCGCATACTGGCTTTGGCTCGGTTTCATTGTTAAGAATAGATTCCACTTCAATGTTTGCTTCTACATCATCCTCTGCCTCTCCAGGCAATTCTACGACTGTTATTGTCCATGAGCATGATGAAGTGTCAGTCCCGTCAGACGCCATGGCCTTTACCACATATTCTCCAGTATCATCTCTTGAAAAATTATAGCTTTTTGCAATCTGTCCTGGAGCAATCTCATCATCCACATACCATTTCATTGTCACAGTATCATTATCACTGTCAGAGGCAGTTACAGTAAGCTCTTTTGATTCGGTCGTAGTAATCTCTGCAACGCCTGTACCTAAACAGCTTATCACAGGAGCAGTATTGTTCCCTGAAAGCCCTACGCTCAATGATACGCTGTTGCTGTCAGTTGTATCTTCACTGTCGTTTGCACTGAACACTATGGTGCTTGTGCCGGTCCAGTCAGTGTCAGGGCTTAACGTAACATCGCTGCCAGAAAAGCTTACAGTTATGTTATCAGGGCTAGTGCTGACATTGTATGTTAATGAACTTCCTTCAACATCATGGAAATAATCGTCCAGGTCTATTGTCTTGACAGTGTTCTTTGTCCAGTTAAGGTCTGGAATAGTATCATAATAAGGCGCATCATTCACAGCAGTAACATTGACTAAGACCTCATTGCTAGTATTTGACAGGCTGCCTTCATCAGTGGCAGTGAAAGTTATGCTTTCTGTGCCTGACCAGTTTGCTGCAGAGCTGAAGCTCACTTGTCCGCTAGATATTGTTACTGTAACATTAGTGGCACCAGAGCTTGAATATGTTAGGCTTCCATCATCGGTAAAATAATCGTCAAGATCAAAAGCATTCTCTAATGTGCTGTCTTCTGCAAAGCTTTGGTTATCTATAGGCCCATCGAATTGCGGATAGCCTTCATCAGCAACTGAAACGCTGAAACTTCCGTTAGTGCCGGCAGCCACGTCAGCTGTAGAATTGTAGGCCCTGCAGTTCCAGATATAGTCTCCGTTAGGAATGTTTTTTATCTCAAAACTGACTATTGCAGAAGTTTCGCTTTCCACGCTGTCATTAGTCTTGTTCTTGGCCCATGTTCCAGTAGTGTCAACATAAAGCTCGACTTTTGTCAATGCGTCAGTGCTGCTGACCGTGCACTGAAAAGTTGCGTTCTTGCCGTCAACGCTTGAAGAATCCAAATTAACGTCAAGGCTGGCACTTGCTGCAGTTGCCAAAAGCAACGAGAAGAATGCAATTAACAATAACCTCTTTTCCATAAAATGGTTAAAGTATTCTAAAATTTAAATATCTTTTGCTATCGCAACAAATAAAAACTCTGAATGCAATTCAACTATTATGAAAACAATAGTGTTAAAGCCGAGAAAAAGGGGAAAGAAAAAACCTAAGATGAGCCTGTTCTCAAAGATACTTTCTCCTCTGATATTCATACTTATGATAGCAGCAGCTTTAGTCTTTGGTTATGTATTCCTTATACTGATGATAGCATTGTTCATAATATTGGGCCTTATAGCATTATTGTTCTGGCTCTTTGGAAAAAAAGTGTATATAAGAAAATTCTAGGACTATCTTTTTAGCAGGTGCTGCCTTCTCTTGTGGCCGTGCTTTCTCACTCTCTTTGCCCTGTTTGCAGACTTGCTTGGCCTTACCTTTTCTGCGCCGCGCCCCTTGTTTCTTAATCCTCTGGACTTCTTGCCAGCGCTTGTAAGCCCTCTTGTTGCCCGTTTCCTGTGTTGTTTTTCGCAAATCCAGCTTAATTTCAAATCCCCTTTTATGCTTGGTTCTGAAGGATTGACAGTTATGACTTCAAACCAATAATTTTGACCGTCTTCAGCAACTGGATAAGAATTTAATACTTCCAGGTTCTTGAACTTTGTTTGGCATCTCTGCTCTGCCACAGCCTGATAATTCTTTTCAACAATCTTTACTCTTCTGGAGTTCTTTGAAGTCCTTTTCTTCTTTTGCTGTGGCCTTTGCCTTCCGCCTCTGCCTACTTTTACGCGAAAGACATTAAAGCCTTTTTTTGCCTGGTATCCTAAGCTTTTGGCCCTATCAAGCCTTATCGGCCTGTCAAGTTTTACTATTACAGGCTCTTTTCTCCACTGGATAAGCCTTTGCTTCCATACTTCTCCTAAATTCTCTTTAGGCTTTTTCCAGATTTGTTTAAGATACTTGTATAGTGCCATTCTAGCAGTTTGAAAACTTGTTTCTTTTATAAATGTTTCTAATTGAGATTATTATTCTTCCTCAGATTCAACCCTAACACATTTGCTCTCTTCACTAGTTATCCAATTGCAGTAATGGTTACATTCCTCTCCTTTCTTTTTTGAACCAAGCTCTATACAATCTTTATTGTTCTTTTGTTCTTTACATTCTATTTTACATTCTTCAGAAACTTTTGGTGAAGGAGGGACATCATCCGGGTAAAATAGATTTATCATTTGCGTAAGCCACTCTACGCCCTTTGATCTCTTTTTTACTAAATTGCCATTGCAACAAAGATAATTTCTGTCAGGGTTAGATAGGCACTTGTTTGATATCCACTTTCCTTCTTGGCAAGAATAGATTGTGTTATGCCCGCATTCTCCGTTTATCCTTTCACACGGCTTGTCTCCCAGCGATTTTCTTTTAGTTGGAAGCTTGGATTTCTTTTCATATTTTACCTTGGGCATAATTCTGTCGAGCCTGCAACAGACCAATCCGTCATCACATTGTCCAGAAGTTTCCATGCTTAATGTTTGTGCCCTGCTTCCAACATTGCCTTGATTCATTTTATAGTTTGCATCAGGCAACAGTTGAATAGGATCTTCACATTCTTCTTTTTCCATGCATAACGCACCAGGTTTACCATTAACATTAATACACGGCTTTTTGTTATTGATAGCCTTTACAATGTTTCTTTTTGCTAATCCAGGACAACCTTCAGGACCAACTCTTATCTTAACTTCATTTCCTTGTTTGTTTTTATAAGTTGTTTCGCTTCCAGGAAAAGTAATCTCCTGTCCAGGGTTAATACTTGCACTCACTTGATTTTCAGGCAAATCTTGCAATTTGCCGAAGGCTCCAGGATTTCGTTGTCTCAATTTCAAGGAAGTTCTGTAAACATTATCCTTTTGCTTTGAATTCAACTCATCATATTCCTTCCCATAACATTTATCTGCTACATAATGAGTAATCAATATGTTTTCTTCAACATTTTCCTTGCTTTCTTCAACTTTGCTTTTTTCCTTTTTTGCCTTGTAATCTGGGTCATATTGTAATACATAAAGCTGTACATCTCCTGCTCCAAGATTTAATCCCTGCTGCACTGAAACGCCATATGTAAGGATGTCATGCCCGTCATACATGATAATCTCCCTGACTTCGCTTGAGTCTAAATCATAAATTGCAGGGAAGATTGCTACAATTGGATCTCTCCTAAGGTCATTTCCCAATTGAAGCACATAATCTTTATGCGGTTCCTGAAATGAATAACGATATTCAGTGCCCTTAGTTTTTCTGTAAATTTCATTCATCTTTATACTGTCAACATGTATCTGCGGTTCTATGTAGCCATCAACTTGCTTGTAATTGCCATCACCAGGCATTACAAAGGTTACAAAACTTTCCTCATCGCCAATTGTTTCAATAAGGTCTCCCTTATACCTTTCCGGTCCGCCTGTTCCAGGAATCTGGTGTGACACTCTTAGCTTTTTGGTTTTGAAGCTTGTGCCATAGTCCCCAATGGCATCGCTGTGGCCTTTTACTACTGACTTGAAACCTGATTCCTCATTTATGCTTAACCAGTATGAATCCTGTTGCATCCTGAATTTTTGATTATCAGAAACTTCATCTTTCACAGAAAACTTTGAGCTTTTTGGCATGCATTTCAAATGATCAAGCTTGCCTCCCATGGCAAATATGTTAAGTTCCCCGCATTCGTATTCAAACTCCTGCCAATTGGTGATATCTTCTTCAACAAATAATTCAGTTGTTAATGTATATTCTCTTAACAAGCACCCGTCTTCGGTTTTTTCAATCTTAAAGTCGCTATCTGAATAATAATTGGTAAAATCGTATCCGCAAAGCTTTAGCTTGCTTCTGCCATCTTCTTTTAATTCATCTGGTAAATTCTCAATCCATTTTTCCTTGTCCCTTACATCAGGATTAATCACAAGCCAGGGTTTAGAATAATCAATATTGCCTGAATCATCCTTGCTGAAATCTATTGCGTCATTTACTGTTAATGGGATCCCAAAATGATCAATCCAGGCAGTCTCTAATCGGTCTCTATTTAAACCTTGAATTAATTTAATGTTTCCTTGATTATCAAAAGTGACTTTTGCATTTGTTAATCTAATTGTATGTGTTTCAAAAACTTTATAGATATTATTTTTTGTACCATCTAAAATGTCTTGGCTTCCATCTTGATCTAAGCTTTGTATTTCAATTTTGTTTCCACTAACATCAATTAATGGGTGTCCAGCTTCATAATTTCCAACAAGAGAAATATTGTAATCTGGAATCTCGCTATAATGAACACGTTTATATTGTTCTAAACTTTGTTTTTGATTTTTGAATCCAAAATATAATGTACAGCTTTTATCTTTACAATTTAATTCTGCAAATTCTTTATCTTTATTAATTTCTGGGCAATTCACACATAAAATAGAATTTCCACCAATTTCATCTTTAAAATCTATCATTCTTATACTATCAATTTCACTAGGGTCAGTTTCATATTCCATATCATTATCTAAGGCACTAAAACTTTGAACACTTGGTTTGCCGTCAACTGTTCTCCAAACCAAACTTTCAGCAGCGATTGCATTAAACGAAAGGATTATTATGGCTATCATTAAGATTATTAGTTTATTTGCTTTCATTTTGTTTCCTCCATTCTTACTCTACTTCAACTGCAAAAACGTATGCAAAGTTCTTTTTACCTTCCGGACTTTCCAGCAGGTTTTCATTGTCCTTGATTGAATATACGACATTCCTTTCATCAACAGGAACAACATCTACGTCCCAGCCTAACTCCAACAGATGGCTTATATCAACATCGTTTTCGCTCTCATCCTCTTGTGAAATTATCTCTTTTGCCGCATCGACAGCAGGCCTAAATTTCACTTCTGCTTCTGAAAAATAAGGATCGTCTAGCTTAAATTCGGCATCTTCCTTTGTGATGATTATTTCATAATCCGTCTCTGCGATAACCTTTCCTTCATTGATATCCACTTCTGTTCTTGGTTGCTTGCTTTCCAATTCAAGATCAAAAGACTCTAAATTAGCACAGTCAGGTATAAACGTATCCATGTATGTTGCGATTTCCTCTTCCATCAGGCTAATTTCAGGCAACACCTCATCTCCCCTGAGTTTTCCATAGTTTACATAAGTTCCATCCACTTCCAATGCATTTTCAAGCGGAGAATTATAGCCGGCATATCTTCCCGCTTCAAGAATGGCTTCCTCTAGCACAAATTGTGAACAGCTGTCAACTTGTTTCCTGACTTCCCTCATGTCTGGAGGCAGTGAAGAAACAAGCGCAATCTCATCCTGAGACTCAGTTTTTGAAAATTCATTGCTGAGCACTAATCCCAAAACTATTGCAGCTACCAATATTATACCAAGAATTATAAATAATGTGACTTGTGCTTTTTTACTCAAATTATCATCCTCTTTATTTTTTTAGAGGTTTTAATAGTATATATATTTAATCAATATATAAGCTTATGTCATCACTAGCTGACACGCTAATCTATTTGGTCTCGGTAATCTTCGGCACTGTTAACGACATAAGCTCTGCAGTGACAAAACTCTTGTTCTTCGCATTGCTCATAGCAGTATTCTTTAAAGGAAGCACAAAAGCATTTCCTGAGAACGCCAGGGCAGCAAGAGTTATTTCTGTAATAGTGGCCTTATTGGCAGTAAGAGGATTGCCTGAACCATGGCTCCCTTTTGTTGCAAGATTCATGTGGATCCTGATAGTGATAGCATTGCCATACCTTTTCATTGACAAGCTCCTGCCCAGGTTCAGCGTGCTTAAGCTCGTATTCTTAGCTTCAACATATTTTGGAATTTACCTGTTGATGACCGGAAGCATATCAGGCTTCTTCAATGACATTCTAGACTACTGGCACTACTATTCCCTGCACATAATACTGGCTCTTACTGCTTTCATAGCATACCTCATACTTCGCAGGGCTTACAAGAACAAAGAAAACTTTAAATAGAATCTTCTGTTAATCTAGTTAATGATGAAAAGAGGTCTTAGTCTTGTTGCTGCGCTTTCAGCAGTGCCATTGGTTTCTGCACAAGGCATTGTCGAGCAGAGCCTGGAATTTGTTTTTGGAGCCACGCAGCAGAGCGGGATTTTTATCAAGGTCGGCCTGTTCATAATACTGTTTTCATTCCTTATGATCGGCATGAAACGCGTTTTTCCTCCTGAACATAAGAACGCAGGCATTATCGTTGCCTTGCTTATAGCCATAATGGCAATGAAATTCATGCCGGAACGATGGGTAATGGGCCTTGGAAAGATGATTTGGGTCGTGGCATTAGCCTTATTGCCCTACATGATACTCTCTATGTTCTTCAAAGACACAGAGGGTTATAAGAAATACGTGTTTTGGATATTGTTAGGCGCATCTTACTTT
>CAZFZD010000021.1:0-12753 GCA_964522895.1 Candidatus Woesearchaeota archaeon
TTCAAAGAACTTACGGTCTTCTGGTTTCCACTTCAGCAGGGAGCACTGCGGCCATGAAGTCGCATGGCGGCAAGATAATGCCCATAAGGTCGAAAAGGCTGCAATATTGGGCAAGAGCACCGTTTGATGGGCGCTTAGCAAAACACCGGTTAAAGAAAGGAATCCTTCAAGCCGGCAGCGAGATAAAGCTTATATCAGGAATGAGAGAAGGCAGAATATATACTGATGGAAGCCACTGCATTGAGAAGTTCGGTTTGGGAGACAATATAAGCATACGCAATTCAAAGCATCCCTTAACCATATACAACCTGGATCTTAATGCCAGGAAAAAGCATTACAAATAAGTTTTTAAATTATTGTAATATTTACAATAATGACAGAAAAAAATATTCAAGATGACAAGCTACCCAAAACCAAGCGTGACCGTAGATATCGTACTGCTCACAATAATAGATGAAAGATTGAAAATTCTTTTAGTAAAAAGAAGGATCGAACCATTCAAGGACAACTGGGCATTGCCTGGCGGCTTTGTTGGCATAGATGAAGATCTTAAAGATGCTGCAAAGAGAGAGCTTGAAGAAGAGACAGGAGTAAGCGAACATTACCTTGAACAGCTTTACACTTTCGGAGAGCCGGGAAGAGATCCAAGAGGCAGAATCATAACAGTGGCTTACTTTGCCCTAATCAATTCTGAAGAGTTAAAATTGAAGGCTGACACAGACGTTATCGAAGCAAAATGGTTCCCTACAGAGAACTTGCCCAAGCTTGCCTTTGATCATGATAAGATCTTAGGCTATGCATTGGAAAGGTTAAGATACAAATTGGAATATACTACTATTGCATTCCAGCTTCTGCCTAAAAAGTTCACCCTTACCGAACTGCAGGAAGTTTATGAGATTATTTTCAATAAAAAATTGGACAAGAGAAATTTCAGGAAAAAAATTCTTTCACTGGGTTTGTTAAAAGCCACTAATGAAAAAAGAAGCAGCGGACATAGGCCGGCAAGACTTTATTCTTTTACCGGAGAACACAAACAGCTTGCAAATTTCATTAAATCTTGAAACAAAACAATTATAAATAACAAATTACGTTTTAATTATTACAAAAAAGGAGGTGTTTAAATGGATTATGCAAGCGCATTTAAAAAACCATTTACTGATGTTAAAAAATTAATAATAGGTATACTTCTAAGCATTTTGCCTATCATTAACCTTTTTGCAACTGGCTTTATGCTAAATGCTGCAAAAAACGAGATGAAAAAGAAGAAAATGCTGCCCGAATGGGCTGAATGGGGACAATTATTCGTCAAAGGACTTTTGGCATTTGTAATTGGTTTCATATATGCAATTCCAGTAATGCTTATCGGAGCATTGTTGGCATGGCCAACAATTAAAGGTGCTATAAGCGGAATGCAAGTAACCAATGTTGCTCTTGGAGGATTAGGAGCAGGAATGGTTGTTGTTGCCGTACTTGGATTGCTTCTCGCCTATATCGTCCCATCTGCAATTCTACATTATATCAGCAGTGGTAGATTCGGGGATGCTTTCAAGCTAGGAAGCGTTTTCAAGAAAGCTTTCTGTGGCCAATATTTCATGGCATGGGTTGTAGGAGTCTTATACTCATTGGTATTAGGAACAATCCTAGGCTTTGTACCGATAATTGGGGGCGCAGCTGCTAGTTTTATTACTGGCCTGACGATGTTCAGCTTGTTGGGAGAGATTTTCCCTAAGATTTAATTTTTTTATTTTTTTCTTATTTTTTTAGAAATCTTTTTATAGTCAGCCTAAAAACTTCTCATTAATGGTAAAAAATGTACTAATTACTGGAGCCACGGGCTTTTTAGGAAAACAAGTTGTAAGAGAATTCATCAAACAAGGAAATTATAAGATAACTGCAACAGATATCCCTTTATCGAGTTTCTGCCAATTCTATCATGATTCAATAAGATGCATAAGGTCAGACATAACCAAAAAGAACACCCTTATAGATATTGTAAAAGACCATGACCTATTAGTGCATGTTGCTGGCTTAGTTGACTTGAATTGCAGGAAAAAGCTGCTACACGCAGTTAACCATAAGGGTGTTAAAAACATATATGAGGCTGCAAGAGATTCAAACATAAAAAAAGCCATCCACATTAGTTCAATAGGCGTCTATGGGAAGAACGAAGGAATGCTCTTGCCTGAACATGCTGAAAAGAAGCCGAAGAACAACTATGAGAAATCAAAATGGAAAGGCGAGCAGGAAGCTTTCAAGTTCTCTGAAGATATTGAGGTAGTAGCAGTAAGGCCTTCAACCGTCTACGGCAAAGGAAGCCTTCATTCTGCAGCATTGCCCATGCTTAACATGATGGAAAAGAAAGTTCTTCCATACTTCAGGCAAGGCCCTTCATTGAGCCACATACATGTTGAAGATGCGGCAAGAGCCATAGTTTTCCTTGCAGAAAATGATAAGGCAAAAGGAGCTTACAATCTGGCAGACAGCAGGCCATTAAACAGCTATGAGATGTTCAGCTCTTTGGCAGAGCCCTTGGGCATTGAAGTTGAGCCAAAACTGCCTTACTCAAGGACGCTTATGAGATTCGTGAAATTCTGCTCTCAAGCTGTTCCAAGATTTATCTACAAGGGAATGAGCTTAAAGCTTCAAAAGAAATGGAGCCAGTTTGTTGAAGATAACAATCTCAAGCCAGGTTTAAAGCCTGAAATCGATCCTATCTGGCTTGATTACCTTGTTGCAAACAAAGCATATTCTAACAGGAAGCTGGCCAGACTAGGATTTGAATTCAAGTGGCCTGACCCTAAAGAAGGGCTGAGGAATATGGTTCAGGATTATGTTGACCAAGGCTATCTTTTAAAAAAAGAATGAACAAGCTCATCCATAAACTCTAAAAAGGCAAAATTGAATTCTTTAGCACAAAATAGAAAAATTTCAAATTCCAAAAAGTATTTAAATAGGACATCTTTTTTGTTGAAATCATGGCAGAATTTAAAGTAATAGTGGGAGACCCAAAAACGGGGAAAAGCTATCAAAAAGTAGTATCTGACGATTCCTTGATTGGAAAGAAAATTGGAGACAAAATCGATGGGGGCCTTTTAGGATTAGAAGGATATGAACTTGAGATATCAGGCGGATCAGATGATTCTGGATTCGCCATGAGAGCAGACTTGCAAGGCCCAAATAAGAAAAAGTTATTGCTTTCAGGCGGCGTTGGAGTAAAGAAAGGTTTCAGGAAGAACAGGGAGAAAGGTTTGAGAAAGAAAAAAACTGTTGCCGGGAACACAATAAACGAAAATACTGTTCAGGTAAATGTTAAGATAGTAAAGGCAGGAAAAAAACCAGTAGAAGAATTGCTTGGAAATAAAGAAGAAGCACCTGCAGAAGTTGCTGAAGAGAAGAAAGAAAAGCCTAAGGAAGAAAAAAAAGAGGAAGGCAATGAATAAATATCATACCAAAAGTATTATTATTGGTAGAAAAAAAGGCTCTGATGAAAATCCTGATGTTAGGCCTTGCTTCATAAACCTTTTTGACAAAAATAATCCACATAAGAGCGCTGAAGTCCCTTTTGAAGTTCTTGAATTTGAAGAAGTGCATAAATTGATAATTTCTGATCTCGAAGTCAACTATCTTTTGCCAGGAAACGATTTGGTAATAAATGATCTTAAACATATAGAGCTTAAAGTGGATGGTCCGCATATATTTCTTACAGGCAAACAATTGAAGAAAAAGAGTAAGGGGTAAATTTATAAACTAATGCCTTTTTTATCAGAGTTATGCCTAAAAAAGCTAATACTGGAATTGAAAAGAAATCACAGCCAGTGATGAATATAGGCCTTATCGGGCATGTTGATCACGGCAAAACTACCTTAGTCTCTCAGTTGTCCGGAAAATGGACAGACACACATAGTGAAGAGATGAAAAGAGGCATAACTATCCGGCTTGGCTATGCAAATGCTTCATTCTACAAGTGTTCAAAGTGCAAAGGCCCTGATGCCTACGGCATAAAGGAAAAATGCGATAAATGCAAGGGAAAATGTGAATTGTTGAGAAAGGTTTCTTTTGTTGATGCTCCTGGGCATGAGACGCTTATGGCAACAATGCTTTCAGGTGCAGCAATAATGGATGCAGCAATACTATTGGTTGCAGCAAACGAAAAATGTCCACAACCCCAGACAAAGGAACATATAATGGCGCTTGAAATGGCAGGCATTGACAAAATAATTATCGTCCAAAATAAGATAGATTTAGTTTCTGAAGAAGAGGTGAAACAGAATTACAAGGAGATAAAAGATTTCATTAAAGGCACAATTGCTGAAAAAGCCCCTATCGTCCCAATCTGTGCACAACAGGGCATTAACATGGATGCACTGATTTATACCATGGAAGAGGAGTTCCCTACACCTAAAAGGGATCCAAAAAAAGATCCATTAATGCTAATTGCAAGGTCCTTTGACATTAACAAACCTGGGAATGAGATAAAGAAACTTAAAGGTGGCGTTCTTGGGGGCTCATTAAAAGAAGGAATCTTCAAGGTTGGCGACAAAATAGAAATAAGGCCTGGGATGAAGGTTGAAAAGGATAACAAATCTGAATGGAAAACTGTTTCAGCAAAAATAATCGGAATACAAAGCGGTTCAGATAGCATTGAAGAAGCGAGCCCTGGCGGAAGCATAGCATTGCTGACAAAACTGGATCCCTCAATTGTAAAATCAGATACTTTAGGAGGCAATGTAGCAGGAATTGTTGGGAAATTGCCTCCGATATGGAATGAGCTGGAACTGGAAGCCCATTTGCTGAACAGAGTAGTTGGCACAAAGGAAGAGAAAGATGTTGAATCTATCAAGAAATGGGAGATTCTTATGCTTAATGTGAATGCAAGTGTCACGACAGGAGTTGTAAGTAGCCTGAATAAAGGGAGCATTCACGTTGTATTAAAAAGGCCTGTTTGTGCAAGAAAAACTGACAGGATAACTTTATCAAGGCTGTTAGGGCATAGATTTAGGCTCATTGGTTACGGTATTATGAAATGAAAGCTGTGCTTTTTATGGGCATCTTATATTCTGATGAAATCCTCTTAACCGAAATAATAAAAAGATTATCAAAAAGGTTTGGAACAATTATTGCAAAGAGCCAAAGCTATGATTTTAATTTTACAGATTATTATGAAAAAGAATTTGGAAAGAATCTAAAAAAGATGTTCATTGTCTTCAAGAATAAAATAGATCGGGAAGATTTGCCTAAGATAAAGATTTTTACCAATAAGCTTGAAAAGAAATTTTCAAAATATGGAAAAAGAAAAATTAATATTGACCCTGGCTATTTGACAATGCAGAATATTATTCTTGCGACTACAAAAGAAATGCCTCACAGGTTTTACCTGAGCAAAAATATCTTTGGAGAAGTAACTTTTGTTTTCAAAAAATCTTCTTGCCTGACATACCACCATACTTATCCTGACTTCAAAACAAAAGGTGTGCAGAAGTTTTTCCTAAAAATCCGTAAGAATATGTTCTAAAAAGGCTAAATTTATTTAAAGGAAAGATTTATTCTAAGATTTATGCAAATAACAGTCGGCGGAGTGCCTGGAGCAGGAAAAACCACTATAGGAAAATTACTTGCTAAAGAACTTGGCTACGATTTCTATTCCATAGGAAGCATAAGGAGAAAGCTCGCTTCTGAAAGAGGATTAACTATAAGCGAATTTAACAACCTGCCTGAAAACACAGACAAACAGGTAGATAATTACCAGAAACAGCTGGGAGAGAAAGAGGATGATTTTGTTGTTGAAGGCAGGTTGGCATTCTACTTCATTCCCAATTCTGTAAAATTTTTCTTTGATTGCGATTTAGAAGTCGCAGCAAAAAGGATACTCAAGGACCAGAGGGATAGTGAAGAGAGCTATGAAGATCTACAAGATTCTTACAAAGCATTAAAGGAAAGGATGGCAAACGATTCAAAAAGATATGAGAAATATTACGGCCTTGATTGTTATGATAAAAAAAATTTTGACCATATTATTGATACGAGCAGCCTGACAATAGAACAAGTTCTGAAAAGAGCATTATATTTTCTTGAGAACCTTGGTAAAAAGGAAAGTTGAAGCGAAAGTTACAACAAACAGTAATGGGATATTCTGAAATATTATTGCCAAAACAAGGATTGCTACTGTCCCTATCGACAAAAATATTTCCCTGAAGATAAAATAATTGGCTAGCTTTTTTGTTTTTTTAGCTTGCTCATATGTCAATTTGTTAAAAGATATATCCAAAAGGACTGCCGTAGTTGACGAATAAAGGTTGTTGAAAAATATGCCTACTGGACTTAAAAAAAAGATTCTTGTAATCCAAGAAAAAGCATGTGTCCACATACCTAGCTTAAGGATTTTGTTTTCTTTTCTATCAGCCCATTTTCCGACAAAGAAAGTATAAGCCAGGATAATTATTCCAGTTATTGTGACTATTGAACCTAAAGACAAGACAGTGCCTAATTGCAAATAAATATATAATGGCCAAAAAATTAGCAACGAAGTTGCAATTATGCCTAACGCCATATATGAAAAAGCTTTGGAGTTGCTATCAGACCTCATTATTTTGGATAAGGAAAAATCAGGCTTCTCACCTTTTACATCCTTGGTAAAGAACAAAGGAATAAGAGACAATACTAAAAGCCCAACAACAACAAAAAACAGGAAACTATAGGATATCTCTGTTATGAATAAAGAGCCTAATAAGGGGGCTATCGCTGATGCAGCTAGCGCAACAATGTTGATTATGGAGATTTCGCTGGCTTCCTTGTGGTCATCAGAAAATTTAGTGAATTCAAAATGGAATGCAGCCCAATAGAATGCAGCATTTATTCCATAAAGGATTGCAGGAATATAATAAGGCATCCCTTCAGGAACTTTATTAAGAAAAATAAAATGCAAGATTAGAAAACTCGTTCCTAACACCATTCCTTTCTTAACTCCAATCTTACTATTGATATAAGTCCCAAATGGCATGAACAAGCTTATCGAGAGATACAGGATAAGATAATAAAATGCAATCTTTGAAATATCAAAACCGAGGTTGAAAAGATATATTGGTACGAAAATGTTTATCAGGGCAATAGCTAAAGTTTTCAATGCAAAAGAGACATATAATTCATCCAATTCCTTGTTTTTAAGATAATGTAATGTGCCATGCGCATGATGCCTTATGTGAAACATGCTTAATAAGTGTAGAGAAAAAATTATAAACTTTTTGTACTCTTGTTTTAATATGAAGCTTTCATATTGGATGTTAGGAGTAATAACTTTCTTTGTTCTTTTCGGTTCGCTTTTTCTTGCATTGCCGCTTGTAATGGGGATATTAGGCTTCCTAATAGGGACTATTGCCATAATCCTCAACTTTAGCCCTATAGCGGGCGAATACATAATAAGTATAGGTACTTTTTTTTGGAGGCATTTTTTCATAACCTTATTTTTCATAATAGCAACAACAATAATCTTTTTAGCTGTTACTGATAAAATTCATAAATCAAGCAGGTTCAGAAAATTAAAAATCAAAAAATGATTATTCATCCAAATATGGATGGCCATGCCTTTTTATATTAGAAAGCATCTGTTTGTTGCGCCTTGTTTCAATACCCTGCTTTACAAGCTTTTCCCGCAATTCCAAAAGCTCTTTTCCATCATAAATCTTGCAGCCGCATCCTTCACATAACGTACACAAGAGATAAACCTTGTCCAATACATCTTCGTTTCGTAAGATGCCTTTACCTCTTGGAGATACAGTCTCATTCAGCACAGCCAAATAAACAGGGCATTTCTCTTTACACAGTCCGCACCTTTTACATTTCATATAAGCTTACCTCTGTTCATTATATTTTTGGGATCATAATATGCATGCAGGGCATGCTGTCGCTTAGCCTTATCCTTATCATAGTACTCTTTTTTCAAAAAGCCATACCCGAATTTAGCGCCTATCTCGCCATTTAATAATTTTAAAACTTTTTTTAACTCAGGAACCTGCCTTTCATCCTTAAACAAGACATTGAACATATTTACGCCAATAGGGCCATAACAAGGGATTTTATGCTTTCTTAACCAATGCAGGAACTTGTCAGCCTGTTCGACCTTCACATCTTCCATGCGGCAATACTTGTTATTGCGTACTTCCTTCAACAAAGATTCCCTTTTTAGCCAAAGCTGCTCTGATTCTTCAGCATTGTAATCGCCCTTGCTTCCGCGGAATTCTACAAGCAGATGAAATTCATTTGAAAAGCCCAATAATGATGAGCAAAAGCCATCCATGAATTCTATGTTCAATACATCAGGATCTCTTTTTAATCTTTGAACAGATTCATATAAGGCAGTTATAGTATTGAATTTTATGAGCTTAGAACTTTTGTTTTCATCCTTTTTCAACAATTTTATCCTGGCTTTCAAGATTATGCCATTTGTTCCCTCAGCACCACAGAAATGCTTTATTGCATTCCCTTTTATTTCGAGCGGCATAGCATTGCCATCTATGACAGTCAGGCTTTCAACCCAGTCCTCCATCCTGCCGAACTGCATAGGCCTGATTCCTACGGCATTAGTGGATATCATCCCGCCAATAGTGCATGAAGCCTTGCTTTCTGGCTGGACAGGAAAAAACTTATAGCTTAATTGCTCATTAAGATTCTTCAAGGGCACTCCTGCTTCAACAATCGCATAATCATCACCAATCTCAAGTATGTTCCTC
Source organism: Candidatus Woesearchaeota archaeon (assembly GCA_964522895.1). Lineage (GTDB taxonomy): Archaea > Nanobdellota > Nanobdellia > SCGC-AAA011-G17 > GW2011-AR17 > JAHIMK01. The sequence continues at coordinate 8,724 of CAZFZD010000021.1, forward strand.
ATTTTGCTCATGTCCACAACTACTGATTCATTTGGGGCAGAAGCGCCTGTCAAGCTTGTTCCCGCTCCCCTTGGGACCAAATGTGCCTTGCTTCTCTTGCACAACAATACAAGCTTATGTATCTGTTCAACAGTGGTGGGCCAGACTATAAATGAGGCATAACCAGAATAATCAGAAGCGTCAGAAGCATACACCATTCTATCCCTGTCTTTATCAGAAAAATTCACAGGACCGAATATCTTCTCCAGGGAATCCTTCAGCGTCATATCAACACCTCGGACAATTCCATGACATTTATCTTTTTGGCATTCTGCTTGAGATGCATGTAACATAAGGGACAACTTGTTATTAGCTTGTCTGCCCTGCTCTGTTTAAGCCTCAACATCGCTATCTTGTCCGCAATCCTGGGAGAATTTGCTTTCAACAAGCCTCCAGCACCGCAACACATCGCATTTTCTGAATGTGATTTCATTTCAACAAGATTGAAACCCAATGCACTCAAAACTTTTCTTGGCGCTTCAAACAACTGCTCTTTTCTCAAGTTACAAGGATCATGATAAGCTGCTTTTTCTCCATCATGCTTTTTCTTCAGCAAGGCAATATTATCAGCAAGAGTCTCTGTAATATGCTCTGTCTTTATCCCATACTCCTTATTGAATATCCTGTAACAAGTAGGGCAATTGGTTATTATCTTCCTTACCTTTTGATTATCAAATATTTCCTTGTTCTTTTCAACTTGCTCAAGAAACTCTTCCTTATAGCCTGCCTGAAGCATTGGAGAGCCGCAACAAAGCTCCAAATCCTTGATAGTGATGAAAGGTATTCCTAACTCATTCAGAACTTTCTCATAATTCTTTGCTATATGGTTTAGCTTAATCTTAGCCAAACATCCTGGATAAAATAATGTATTTCCGAAAAGCACCATGTTTTAGGCTTGTGAATTGCCCCTTATTTATATATTTTTAGGAGAAACCTGGCAGATAAACCTGTGATCTAAGCCGCCTTTTTCATAATCTGCTATTTTAAGATCATGGCCTTGAAGAAATTTAATAATCCCATCTTCACTATAGCCAATATTAAATGTCTTAAGGCCATCTCTTTCTAGTATATAGCCATCATTATACTTTTCTGCATTTTTGCAGAAGAAGCTTATGAAACGCTCATTCCTCACGCTTACCATCAGGTAATTTCTTGATGACCTTACTGCGCTTGAAAGCATCCATTCCCTCTCCTTTTTGCTAGGAAGCACATTGAGCACATAATTCAACAATACTGCATCATACTTCTTCTCAGGAATATTTGCATAAATGCCGATATTATTCTCATGTAGCCTTGAACCATCCATGCTCCTTATTTGGTTGGGAACTTCAACAATATCCACATCGTGGCCTTTTTCAGCAAAATGGAATCCATGCCTGCAGAATTCTCCCGCACCTATGTCAAGAACCTTGCTGTTGCATTTCAACCTTGATTCAAGATGCTTCACAATCCTCTCTAGCGCATGGTTGTGCGAAGTTGCTTCTGGACAGATTTCCATAGAAAAGTTTTCACGCTAAAGCTTTAAAAAGATTGTGAAAAGAAAAAAACAGGGAAAAGGGCCCATTTGGTTTGGGGAAAAGAGGTATAAGCCACTTTTCGCCTGTGTTTGAATTTAATTTTTTTGGGAGGTGTTTGTTTGAATTTAATACGGGGAGGTATTTTGTTATAATATATATGTAGCAGAGCCATTTATAAATGAAAAGAAGGGTTTATCTATAGGACAAATGCGTAAGCTTTATAAATGGGAATCAGGCGTTAAGATTAATCATTTGTAAAATTTGGGGATTATAAAGCCTTAAAGACCAAATAAGCAAAAAAGGCGCAAGTTTTATAAAGGGATAGAAAATAACCACTCGCGAGGTAGAAGAAAATGTTCATTGCATCAATAAACGGGCCACAATGGTTTCATATGTTTGATTCCATTTTCCAAATTGTATTCGCTTTAATCACATTAGGAATCAGTTTCTTCAGTTACAAGGTTTTCCATTTTACAAAGCAAAATAAATTCAAATACTTTTCATTATCATTCTTATTGGTTGCAATCGGCTACCTAATAGTGTCCTTTTCTAACCTCTTGGTTTATCTGGGAATTTATGATGGAATAATCAGCCGTCTGAATGAGTTTAATGTAGCTAATGCATTTTTCTTGGCATTCATATTATTCCTGCTGATGGGATATATGCTCTTAATCATAATCTCAATGAATTTAAAAAATAAGAGATTGGTAGCATTATTGCTTTCAGTGGTAATGCTCTTTGTAGCATTCTCTTATCAATATTATCTAAAATTTCATATGGTCTCATTGCTGCTCTTGGCATTTATCGCATTACAGTTCTATGAGAACTATAAGTCAAAGAAACATGTAAATTCAGGAATGGTTTTTGCATCATTCTATTTGCTGGCATTTGCTGAATTGTTTTTCATTGCTACCCCATTTATGACAATCTCTTATGTGTTTGCACATGGTTTGCAATTGATTGGATTTAGCTTGATGTTGGGCATGTTAATCAGGGTTTTGAAATATGGCGGAAAGAAGGAATAAGCTGGACATAGTATTTGACATACTGAATTCGATTCAAAATAAGCGGGGCTCTATCAAGCCGACGCATTTGCTTTACAAGTCCAATCTCTCTCATGATGGTATGAAACGATACTTGGGAGAACTAAAGAACAGCGAAATGGTCAGTGAAAGCCAGGATGATAAGACTGGCAAAAAGATGATTCACCTTACAGACAAAGGCTACAAGTTCTTGGAAGAGTATTCAAGGATGAAAGATTTCACAGAAAGCTTTGGCCTGTAAGAATACAAATAAGCTTATCTATTCTAAAGTGAAGCCTTCAAACAGCAGCGAGCTGCGAGGCATTTAACGCAAAGCGGAATAAGCTTTTATTTGCCAAAGGCAAAAAGGCTTGTCTGTCCCTTGGACTTGTCTTCATTTATCTTGTTCAATGTTTTTTCTACGCGGTCAACAGAGAAGTCATGCTCTTTTATCAATATCTCTTTTATCTTCTCTTCATCTATATCAGAAAATTCAAGATTATAATCTTCGCTTACAGGAATGTCCTTGAAAAGGCTGAATATTTCTTTCCAGTCAAATGATGGATTTAAGTCCTCAAAGATTGTTTCAAATGGTTTGTCAGACTGTACAAGCTTAAGCGCTTTCTTCGGTCCGATGCCCTTTATGCCGCCAGGATTGAAATCCGTGCCTACAAGGATTGACAACACTAACAACTGGTCATGATCTATCTCTAGATGCTCTAAAACCTTTTTCAATTCAAGCAATTGGGGGAATACTTTCGCATGGCCCCCTCCTGGCAATTTGCGCTTTTCAGCCAATGTAAGGTTCTGTATAAGCCTTGGGCTCCTGAAAAGGAGGCTGTCATAGTCCTGAGATGCCACTGCCCACGCATCCTTATTCTTGCATATATGTGCAGCTTGTGCTTCTGCCTCGCTTGGGGCCTGGATTACAGGCAACCCTAAGGCACTTACAAGCGCTTTAGCCTCATCAATCATTCCTGGTGTAAGCTTGGATATCTGCCTTGAATATTTCAGCATGGCCTTCTCATCATGCTCTTCTCTCGCTTTATCATATTTCTCTTGCGCTTTGGTTTTGACAGACTTCCGTTTTTCCCTTTCCTCTTTCTTTAATTTAGGAGGCTTTCCGTCAAATACAAACGCGGGCTTTATGCCTTTTGACATAAGATTGGATGTTCTTGAAAAAAGCCCGACAAGATGGCTGGTTATCTGGCCGTGCTTGTCCTTTAAGGGCGTTCCATCTGCCTGCCTTATTGAGCTTACAAACTGATAAATCACATTAGAAGCATCCAGCACCAATACCTTATTATTAAGTTTCTCCCATGGCAATTCAGCCTTAGGAACCAACTCTGATAATTTTACGCCCATTCTTATTAAGATAAATGGTTTTCATATAAATATTTAATTGATTTTAAGAATTCTTTCAACCTTGGTTTTGTAATGCATTATATCCAT
>CAZFZD010000022.1:0-9357 GCA_964522895.1 Candidatus Woesearchaeota archaeon
CCATCGCCGCCAAGAGAAGGATAAATGATCTCAAGACAGTAAAGCGTCTCTAATGAGAACTTTTAAATAATTCTTTGCCTGTTTTATATCCATGCAAAAGAGAGGTATCAGCACATTGATTGCGACTGTGTTGATAATAGGTATTGGTGTTCTGATTGCGACCGCATTGTTCGTATGGGCAATGGGATTCTCTGCAGATATTCAGGAAGGCGCGACAGAGAAGAATAAGGAAACTATGGATTGCGCAAAGACAAAATTGAACTTAAGGTATGGCTGTCTTGAATCAGATAATATAAAGCTTATGTTAGAGAACCAGGGGCAGATTGCGCTTGAAGGCCTGAATATAAGGGTTATAGGCAATTCTGGCGGCTATAGGGAAGTATTGCAGCAAAAGCTTGAGATAGCTGGCCTTACACAACTCAATGTGGAAAGGCAAGATGTCGGAAAGCTCAAGGTTATTGAGATATTGCCTGTCTTGAAGAATGATGTTACTTGTTCTAAAGGAGAACAGATTGAGGCTATAGGGCTCTGCTGACGTGCTCGTTCTTTTCAAATCTGATTATATTCTCTACAAAAGTCTCTATTTTCGGCTCATGGCTGACAATGAGAACCTGTTTCATGTCAAGCTCGTCTAAAACAGACCTCATCTTGTCCAGCTGTTCAGAAGAGAAGCCGTCAGTAGGCTCATCCAATATTATCAATGACCTTGTATTTATGGTGCTCATTAGATTGTTGATTACTTGGTTCAATGAGAGCCTGTAAGCCAATGCAACAGCAGTTTTTTCTCCCCCTGATAGGAACTCATAGTCTGTCTCATAGCCGTTCTGCTCGATTATCGGCGTAAACTCATGGTCAAGCTTCACATTTATTGTCTCATTCTCAAGCAGCATAGAGAACCACTTGCTGAACAATGAGCTGAAAGCTTCGTGCACCTTGAACATTATGTGCTTTTCCATGTTGCCCATCAGAGGTATGAACTGTTCATTTATCCAGTCCTGCATGCCGGTGATATGCTCAAAATTCTTCCTTGCCCTTTCCTTGTTTGCAATCTCCTTGTCAAGATTTATTATGGCACTTTCAATCATTTTCTTGCTGGTTTCAAGCTCGGCCTTTTGCAGTTCAAGCTTCCTATGCTCTTCTTTAGCCTTGTCAAGCTCTTGCTTTGTTTTTTTGAAATCTTCATCAACATCTTCAAATTTTTTCAATTCTTCAGTTTTCTGATTAAGATTACCTTCTTCTTCTTTGATTTTGGTTTCAAGTTCAACTTTCTGTTGTTGTAATTGGTTCTTCTGGTTCGTCTTTTCCTTAATCTCCTCGATTTTCCTTTTGGCAAGGATTGCATCTTTTTCCTCTTCCCTTAATCTCTCCAGTTCCTTGTTTTTCGCTTCTTTGAATTCAAGAATTTCTTTTTGCTTTTTTTCATTAGCTTCAAATTGTATCATTACCGCATTAAGTTTGTTTTCTTCTTCTTCTATAATGCTTGATTTGTGTTCAGGGCTAACTTTTTGGAAACATGTAGGGCAGTTCTCAAGCTTAGAGACTTTCTCTTTCTTAAGATCAGAATTTTGCTTTTTAATCTTTAACTCTTGTAGCTTTTCCCTTATTTTATCTAAGGATTCTTCAATCTCAACAATCTCCTGCTTTTTCTTTTCAATGCTTTCCTGCAGGTTCTCTCTAATCTCTAATTTTTCAGAATTCAGCTTTTCAATAAGCTCTATAAGCCTTGTTATCTCTTCTCCATTCTTGATTTTCTGTTGAGAATAATGTTTCAGGTTAAGTTCGCTATTGTTTTTTTGCAACTTAAGCTCCCTAATCTGTTCCAGCGTCTTTTCAAAAAGCTCCACTTGTTCTTGTCTTTGTTTTATTTTCAGGTTTGAATCTTCTATTTTTGGCAACAGCGCATTTATTCCCGCATCAAACTTTTCACGCTCAGTCAATCTTTGCTTTTTCTCTTCCTTTTTTTCTTCAAGGTCAGAGATGTAGCCTGCAAGCTCTTTTCTCTTGTTCTTCAGCCTGGAGATTATTATTCTTGCATTCTCGCTTATCCTCTTGTACTTATCAATCCCAAAAACTTTTCTGAGCGTGTTCAGCCTGTCTTCCTTATCGCAGGTCAATATCTGTTTCATCTGTTCTTGTGAAGTGTACACAGTATACTTGTATAATAGGTCATTTTTCGTGAGCGCTTCTTTTGGATAATTAAGCAGGTTAAGTATTTCCTGTTTCAGTTCTATGGGGGTAGCTTTTTTCTCTTCCCCGTTTATTGATATGTGCCCATTGTCCTGGCTCACTCCGTTCTTGCTTCTTTTCAGGCTTCTGCTGATAATGACGTCTTTGCCTTCAATATTGAAATGCAATGTAACTTTGCCTTTCTCTGCACCGTTTCTTAATAATGATGCGCCAGAAAGTTCTCCTCTTTTTATTCCAAATAGCGCAAAATTTATGGCCATCAGCACAGTAGTCTTGCCAGAACCGATATTGCCTGCCAAGAGAGAGCTTCCTTCCGGGAAATTGATTTCGCTGTTCAAATAAGATCGAATATTCTCTAGAGCCACCTTTTTTATGATCATCAGCACAAAGAATAAACTGCGCATATATAAGCTTTTATTTCATTGAGCCAATAATTTTAAATAACCTGCTGACACTTTATAAATATGCGAAAGAAGAGGGGCCTGAAACTATTAATCCTTATAACTTTCTTTGTATCATTATTCTATCTTGTTTTTTATCTGTATTCTGCGGGAGTATTCTCCATACAGGCTTCTTGTCCTGAACAAGGAGGGATTTGCAAAAAGAGTTGCAGTCCCTGGGAGATGGAAAAAGGTTCTTGTAGTCTCAATAATACCTGCTGTATATCATTTGAAGGCAATACTCAGACAATAAAAAATGCAATGATGTACAGGGACTTGTCAATGTGCAAAATCATTCCAGACAGTCTTGCTAAGAATGCCTGCCAGTTGGCAGTAACAGATTCAATAAATTATGATAATGCGTTAGAATACGAATCTTCTGATTATTGCGAACTTATTCAGGATGCCTCAATGCGAGACCTTTGTTTTAATGACCTTTCAGTAAAGCTGGAAGAGAGGGATTTATGCTACGAAATTACTTCATTGCAAAAACGGGACACTTGCCTGATAAGTTTTGTCGATTCTCTCCAGGATATGCCTATTTGCAATAATTTATCAACAGAATATCATAAGGAAGTTTGCATTAAGACAATAGCAATCCTTGCAAAAGACTCTTCATTATGTTCGCAGCTTAATATCTATTCAGAATCATATGATTGTTTTAAAACCGTTAACTTGAAAATGAATGCTCCCTTTAATGTCAATTGCCAGTCATTTTCAAAAGAGGAATGTGAAAGACACAGAGGTTGCCAAGAATTGATAATAAATGAGGTAAGAGAGATCAGGGATGTTTATGGCGGCTGCGCAAGGGACGAGAAACTATTTTGTAGGCTTACTGGCGGTAATTGGGAAAAGCTTGATAACAGGCTTATGAACATTAAAAAGGAAGGATGCAATTGTCCTTCAGGCAGATCATATTACAAAGGTTATGGGTGTTATTCCTGTGCCATATTCAGCAATGAAGATGTAAGAAAGGATTGTGAACGTAATTTAGGCCTCTAATCCCAAGGCCTTCATCGCTTCCCTGGAAAGTCTGTATTCAAAATCTGCAGTTTTTTCTCCATCTACTTTTTCCTTGTCTAAAAGATTAATTAATGTCGCAATCAGCCTTTTTTCAGAACCTTCTTCATTGAAAAGTTCAGTATTGCACTCATGCATCTCAATAAGCTCTGGCTCAACATTTTCAACCTGCTTTATTTCTGTCTGTTGCTCTAGCTCTACAGCACTAACCTTGCTTGAATTTTTCATCACAAAAAAAGCATCATCCAGCTTTGCGAACATCTGCTTAAAATTCAACTCAGAAGGCCTCCCTTGTTTTAACCTGCCTTTGACTCTTATTAAGACTATTTTATCATTTGAATCCATTGCCGAGCATTTTTCTAGAAGCTCGTCATTAGCTTGAGATGCAACCTTCCCTTCAGCATCATAATTTATGACTTCAACATCCTTGAGTTTTATTGGCACATATTCTTTTGTCAGTGCAGTACCGTCATAATTTACAATATAAAATCCGCCCTGCCTGAACTCTTCCATCTCTTTGAAATTGTTCGGGAAAAGCGCACCAGGAAATACCACCTTGCCAGTGCTGTAATCCTTTTCAAGTATGGAATGCACATGCCCTCCGGCATAATAATGAAAATTCCTTGGAAGTTCTGCAACTTTCATGCCTTCCATCTTTTCCATGCCTTCAGGTTTTAGTTCGTCAATAGCAGAATGGAACATGAATATCTTGAACCCTTGTTCGTTTTCAAGGTTGCTGAAATCAAGTTCTTTATAATCTTCCTTTTCTAAGCCGCCTCTTTTGCCTAACATTCCTGCAATTTTTGCATGCCCGGCATCAGTGAATTTCAGCATATTGTCTTCAAGCTTAACAACATTATGGCAGAGCCCTGCTTTTTCCAGCACATCAAGCATTGTCTTTCCGCTTGGTGAGAAATCGTGCGACCCTGGCACAACAAATATCTTGATGCCATTGTCGTTTACGTTCCTCATAATGCCCACTGTTTCCTTTATCAGTTCTATCTGTGGCAGTGCGCTGTTGAACAGGTCGCCTGCTATCAGGATAAAATTAACTTTATTATTTACACAGAAATCCATTGCACGTTCAAAAGCCTGCAGACTAAGCTCTTTCATCTTAGAATCGTTCCAGCCGCCGATATGGCAGTCTGCAATATGTGCAAATTTCATTTTAAAAATAAAAAAGAGGTTTTAATCAGCAATCCTCTGGACAGTTCTAGTTGTATTCTCCAATATTACAGAGACCGTTACCGCAGTTCTCGCCAGGATCCATGTTCCTTACTTTCTCTTTTGGCTCTGCCTTGGGTGCTGGTTCAGTATCATCATCTAAAGCATCTGTTAATACAGTCATTCCGTTAACCACTATGCCTTCTTTTCCGAATACGTCTGAAAACATTGTTATCTGCGCAATGCCGCAAACTGCCAGTATTGCGATAGCAATCAAAGCGATTATAACTTTTCTCATATTTTTATGCCTCCTTAATTTTTTTAGAATAAAGTTGTTAATTCTTATAAATCTATCGCTAACTCTTAACCAAATCTTTAAATAATCATCTTTCTTATAAAAATTCATGGATAAAAGAAGAGAGGCGTTGTTAGATTTTGTCGAGCAGGCAATTGAAAGAGGCTATCCTGATTCACAGATAAGGCAAAAACTGCTTGACAACGGAATCTCTTGGGTTGAAGCGGCAAGCCTCTTGACGGTTGCAAAATCAGATACAGGCAAGCCCGCCACTAATGAAGAGCCAAACGATGAAAAAGTAAAATCAAGCCTTCCGCCTTTATTGCTTAGTTTGGCAGGATTAGTGATGATGGTGTTCATCTATTTCTACAGGCTGCTTAATGGAATGTTCAATTATCCGGTTTTAGGGCCGTTGAACACTGTATGGCCGCTGATATTCCCAATAATGACCAATGTCTTGAATTTTATGTTCTTCAGAAAAAAATTCTTGTTCAACTTGATATTAAGCTTGATAGTGATAATACTACTTGCAATGATTCTTGCGATATTGCCTCTTATAGGAATATAAAAAAAGAAAAATTTATCCCAGGAACCTTCCCAGGATTTTCATGAACCAGGTATTTCTTGCTGGCTTTCTTCTTAACTGCTGCTTTGTACATTCTCCATCGTGGCAATTGAAACCTTCTGGACAATCTGTAACATTGAAGCTGCATCTTTCACCATTGCATAAGAATTCTTTCAGCTCTCCGGTTCTAAGGCAGTAATCATAGTTGACAGTTTCGTCAACGCACTTTCCTTTCGTGTAGATATCAAAGCCATTGTCAGTGTCAGTGCAAAGTGGTTCAGAAGGTTCAGCTTCTACGCTTTCAACGACTACCCAAACATCTTCAGTGAACCTTGTCACATCGCCGCCCATGATTGCAAAGCCTTCAGCATTCATTGTTGAAGAGAAGTGTATTACTCTTTCGCAAGCGCTGCCATTTCCTGAATCAGCAAGATCTGCACAATCCTCGAATTCCACAAGCACTTCCTGTGGCAGTTCAAGCTTCAGCCTGTCCATGCTGCTCATCTCTTCAGGACTTGTTACAATAACTCCGTTGTCAAAGACAATATCTTCTTCATCAAGGCCGTTCCCAATGACAACTTCTTCTTGCTTTACAACAAGCTCTGTTTCTTCTTCTGTCGCAAGCAGGTTGCCTAACGAGACGATGCCTTCACTTTCCACTTCCCATTTGCTGATAATGGAATTGTTGTACTGCGGAAGCATGCTGTCCATCTCAAGCACAAGCATGTCACTAGCTTTTTTCGCATTAACATTGAATTCATCATCCCTGCCCTGTATTCTCAGGAAATTGAGCACTTCATTACTGCCTTCGCGATAAAGCACAGGCTTATGGGTCTGTATGGTTTCATAGAAAATCTTTATCAGGAATTCTTCTTCTATGTCTTCAGCCGTCTTTTCGGGCACATCTTCAATACCTTTCCTGCTTTCTTCAACTTCTACTTTTCTTTCAACAGCTCTCTCATTCACTTCTATTCTTCCAAAAAGTTTATCAAAGAATCCTGCTGAAACTACTGTGCTCATCAGCAAGATGAAGACAAGCAAAAGTATAAGTAAGCTTTTCCTTTTCATTTTTTTCCTCCTTCTTTAATCAGCAGCAAAGTGCTACTGTAGGCTCTTTTGAGATTGATGCCTGTCCTGCGTAAGGTTCAGAAAATTCAACCTCATTGAATTCTTCAAACTCTTCTATTACAGTGTTTGCCATATTGCACTCGCTTCTTGCGAGCCACTTGTAAGATTTTTCAATAAATTGCCTTACACTATTATCATCAAAGTATGTCCTAGTTTCCATTAGCTGTATTCCACCGCATCTTTTATCTATGGCTTCGCATGCAGCCGACCCTGTCAACGCTTCTCCTATACTTACCATCATGCAGTTTGGAAAGCTTCCTTCAGGCAAGTCTGCTCCGCCAGGTAGGTCTGCTGAATTGTCATTCTCTGGCAAATCTCCTGTCCCTGAATCCGTTGACGCCTCATTGCTGTCTGGAAGGTCTCCAGGCCTCACATTGCTTTCTGCTTCCTGCGTATCAGGAAGATCCGCAGTGGTTTCTTCAGTATCGGCGCTTATCCCGAAAAGCCTTTCAAAAAAGCTTCCTTCAAGCGTGGCATGTCCAGTAACATTGTTTTTTTCTCCTTGGATGCCGATAAACAATGCTAAGAATGCAACAGCCAATAATGCTATTGCCAATTTTCCTAAAAATTTTTTCATGAATATCACCTTTTTAATATAGGAAAAAGCAAACAGCTATAAAAAATTAACTAAAATCTATTAACAGCACATAATCTCTTTTGTATAAAATTCAGTGAGACTAAGGTCTCCTTCCCTGGGCTCGCTGCTTTTCAGGCCAGTCATTCTTGAGCATACGGTTTCAGGCTCTTCATCTTCCAGGATAATATCACAACCAAACTCTGAGAACGAATATTCTTTTACAGCAAGCTGAATCTTGCCATCGCAGCTGATAACACCCTCATCAACGGTCTCATGATATCTTTTTTCTCTTTCAGCAAGTATCCAATAACATTCCTTGCCAAGGCTTTCACAGACTTCATTTGCTTCAAGCCCAAAATGCTCTTCATCAACCTTGACTGCATTGCAGTTGTCTTCAAGTTCAATATCTGCAACCTGTTCAGGCTCTTCCTCAATTATTTCTTCCTCCATTCCAAAAAGCCTTTGGAAGAATCCTTGCCCTGACTTCTCTATTACTGCATTCCCGGTAAGCTCCGGATCCATATGCGTCAGTGCAAATGATACTGCAATCAGGCAAAATGCGAACATTGCTATTACGTATACGGTTTTCATTTTAAAACATTAAAGGTGTGACATAGACTTCTATCACGCCTCCCACCAAGATGCAGACTACTGCTAGCAGGAACAGGTCTAATGCATCAAACATGACTTTCCTGAAATTAGGGTCTCCGGGCTCATGCCTTATAACTGCTACAGAGATTAAGCCGCCTGCCAGGCCCCCGACAAAATATGCTAGGATTTCAAAAATGCCATGCGTCATATAACGCAAGATGGCTATTGAAAATACGTGAAAATATGCAGCCACTTTTAACAGGCCCACTGTTGCGGCATAAGTTTCAAGATTATTCCTTATGAAAGTGCCTATGGCAGCAGAGATTACAGAAGCGTTCCAGGTAAGGATGAATATTGCACCTGCCCCATAGAAAAAGGCGAAAAAGATACAGAAGAATAACACTTTAAGATTGTTTGCAATGATATTTGTCATCAGGTCAACACCTGTGACTAATGCAGTGACAGAATTTGCAGTCACTTGGTTATTGATAAGGTTGATGGTAAGCATCTGCGCTGAAAAAAGATTCTGTACAACATTTCCTGGCAAGAATATGAACCAGGCTGAAAAAGCTACTATGAAACCTAGGAATAGGTAAACAAAGAATGATAAGGCTTTCTTATGTTGTTTTAGCATGCTCCTTTCATCATCTAATTCCTCATCCTTTTTTTCTTCATCCTTTATTGTCTGATATATTAATGGGACGCATGCCAACACAGTAAGGAACACTACAATAAGGCTGGCCTGATCCTTGAATATCCATAATGACAAGAAAACTGCAATGGAAGCATATAGCATGCCTAATATGAACATATAGAACGGCTTCTTTTCTGCCAGACTCGGTGAAACTAAGGTTTCAAGGACCATAATGGAATTATGGAATCTTAAATTTAAATAGTTTTGGGAATTGCAAGAGCTGTTTTCTTAAGTTAAATAATCCTGTGTTCTGATTTTAATCTGCCTTCTATCTTGTATTTGGCCTTGGATTATCTTTCCTTGTAGCAAGATTTAAATATGTATTTTATTTAGGTAGCATAATGTTAGAGGAGAATACTGAGCCTTCAAAGAGGTTAGTGAGGAAGGTTCAAAAGATCACAGGGCATAAGAACATATTATTCACTGACCGTTGCAATAGCGCAATTTTCATTGCAATGCAGATTGCAAGAAAAGTAAATCCAAAACAGAACATCCTCATTCCTGATCAAGGCGGTTGGGTCTCTTACAAGAAATATCCAAAATTCTTAAATTTTAACATCAAGCAGATAAAGACAGATTATGGAATAATAGATCTTGAAGCACTTGAAGAGCAGTCCAAGAATGCTTCTGCATTGATATTCACTTCATTTGCCGGTTACTTTGCAGAACAGCCTCTCAAGAAGATTGCAAAGATTT
>CAZFZD010000022.1:9367-12587 GCA_964522895.1 Candidatus Woesearchaeota archaeon
AATAATTGCCTTCTCATAGAGGACGCTTCAGGAGCAGTAGGGCATTCCAGGCTCTGTAATGGCAAGTACTCAGACATTATTGTTGCCAGTTTTGGCCAATGGAAGCCTATAGATTACGGCTATGGCGGCTTCATTTCGACAAAAGATCCAAAGGCATTTTCGCATGCTCGTGAAACAATCTCAATGGTAAAAGTACATCCTATATTTTATGATGACATTTACAATGAACTTAAGGACAAGAAACTGAAGCTCATAATGAACCTTGCTGAGAAGGTTAAGAAAGACTTAAAGACTTACGATGTAATCCATCGTGACAAGAAAGGCCTTAATGTTGTGGTAAAATTCAATCCTCGCGTGATAGAATACTGTTCAAAGAAGAACTATCCTTATATGCTCTGCCCTAATTATATCCGTGTCAATGAGAAAGCGATTTCTATAGAACTAAAAAGGCTGAATATGGAACAGTTAAAGAAATAGCCCTACCTTATGTTAAGATAAGTTTTTATCTCGTCAAAGAACCTGTTTGATTCGTCCAATAGGGCATCTTCACTATCGTCAAGCCTGTTCTTTATAAGAATCTTTTCATATATTGCCCTTAAGAACTGGCCAAAAATTTTTTGCTCCCAAATCTTGACATTCTTGTGCATCATGCCCTTGAACCTGAACTCCATGCTTCCCTTGTTCATCTTTTTCTTCACATTTTCAACATTAACTTCAACTTCCGCCAAGGTAGCTTTCATGTCTATGTTGAAAGTATAAGTGATATATTCATCCACTTTCTTTGTGCATTCCCAGGATATTTCAGAAAGCCTTTTTCCGTTCGGCTGGTCTGAGATGAGGTACCTTGTCTCTTTCCAATCATAGCCGAAATGCACAAACCAGCGCTGCATCTCTATATATAGCTCTTCAAAATCAAATACAGTAGAAGCCTTAATCTTGTAACCATTAGGTATAATCTCTTCCTTGTCATCAAGTTTGACTATGGCCATATATACTCTGTAACTTGAAATACCTTAATAAGGTTTACTTTTTTGCCTTTTCTTCAACAGCTTTGAGGGCATTGCTCAAACTGATAAACAGGTTATCCTCTTCAGAACTCTCTTCAATTTCTTTGTCCTTGCTTTTGACTTTTATGGTGATTTTATTATCTTCTTTTGCTACATTGAAACTTTCAAGCTCCCCTATCATTTCTGAAAGCTTTTTTGCAAAAAAACCAACCATCTTCTTAACTACAACCAATTTTCCCTGGTCAAACTCGTCAAAACCTTCCAAGTTAATATTCCCGCCTAAAGTTATCATTTCTTCACCTCTCTACTAAAAAAATTAGTTATGCTATATTCAGTTTGCATCTTTTAAATAATTTTCTGAAACTTAAGATAAAAACTTTTTTAAATGATAATCTCATTAAAGATTGAAATGAGGAAGTATAAGGCAGTATTCGGCATCAATTATGGGTTAAGACTTTCTTCTAGAGTTAAATATCCTGATTATATTGAAAGGCAGGAAGAGTTCATGGCAGGCCATTCTGCTGAAGCCTACCGCAGGGCCATGGACATGGCAAAGCTTTTCAGCGCGCAATATAGTCCTAATCCGGCCACATTCTTCACAAAAGTATCATTGCTTTCCTTGTTGAACATGGAAGAGAATATAGGGTTCAACTTTTCAAAATCAATAGTGAGAAGGAACATGGTCGGCATGATAATAGACAATCCTTGAAAAATTATTCTTCTTCAGGAAGATTTTTCTATTGTCCTAATACCCTAAGGAATAATTAACAGAAATAATGCTTTTCTTATCTATTGAACACTACTAATGGCACGAACATCTCATCTTCGCTGTCGCCGCTATGCTCTCCGATATGCGCAAACCTTTTTTCGTTTACCAGCTTGTCCTTGAGCACATAGTTGTCTTTCATGATGATGATATAATCGCCTGTCCTGTCAAAGAGTTTAGGATTTGGCTCAAAAAGCCCGTAATAATTCTGTTCTATCAGCTCATGGTTCTTGTATAGTTTACAGAATTTTCCAAGTTCACTGCCCACATAATCTTCGAACTGCCTAGCTTTGGAAGGATGCACATAGCAATATATTGTGCGCGCATCACCGCAAAGGGGAAGCGTAAGGCATTCTTCCAACTTCGGATGATTCTCAACATTTATTATCTTGTCTTCAGTATAATCTATTTGCCCATGATCTGCAGTTATTATCAGGCTTGTATCTTTTAGGTTTCTGGCAAAAGACAAAATCTGCTTTTCCAGCCCAAAGAAATGCTCTTCTGTCTCTTTGCTGCTTATGCCATGCTGATGCCCCATTGTATCCAATCCTGCCCAATAAGCATAGATGTACTTCCTTTCATCACCAGACCTTATGGCCTTGGCCATTTGCCTCAAGCAGCCCTTGAATGTAGTATGTCCTAATCTCTCTGCCGTCTTTGAATTGCCTATTGTATAGCTTGAATCTATTATGTTCTTGTTTTGGATGACATATGTCTTTGCATCCAGCTGTTCATAAAAACATTTGACATCAAGTATGTCTTCAAGCTGCACATTGAGCTCACTCAATTCAGGTCCTCCGAGCCTGGCATTGAAAGGCAATGTCTGTGCCACTAGCCCCAGCTCCTTGAGATGAAGCGACCATCCGGGCAGTGCATGCTGTTGCGGCGCAGTGCCTGTCATGAAAGTTGTTATGGCAGAAGGCGTAGTTGTAGGATAGACAGAAGTCATCTTGCCGCGCAGATTCTCTTTCAACCTTGAATCCTTACTGGCCAAGTAATTGTAACCCAAGGCGTCAATAACCATGAGCACGACATTCTTTGAATTTTTCAGCTCTTCACCAGGCAATTGCTTAAGCTCCTGATATCTTGATTTCTTACCGAATGCTCTTCCGATAGAGCTCATAAGGTTCACAATGCTGTTTGTATAGTCAGGTTTTGCCATTACAGCACTGGAGAATACTGCTCAATTATAAGATTATCGGCAAAATAAGGCTTCTTTAATCCCATCCATGGCAACGAGCTATGCGTCATCAGAAACCCCTTTTCCGATTTCATGCCCCACATACCATGTTGGCACTCTGATATAACTATGCCCTAATTCCATGATTCGTTGCGCTTCTTTGCTTGTAGGAGCTTCATCTTCAACATGGACCAATACATCATTTAAGAACATTTCATAGCCATCAGCCTTGCCGTATTTGGAAGAAAGATTTGAAGGGTAAAACTG
>CAZFZD010000023.1:0-10004 GCA_964522895.1 Candidatus Woesearchaeota archaeon
GAACTGACTTATTACTTACAATTTTGGATAAATTATATAAACCTTTGAAATATTTAACTTTTAGAAATTTAAAAAGGAGGTAAGAAATGAAAATATTATCAAAATTAGCTACGGGCCTTGCAGCAGTTGGACTTTTGTCTTGTAGTGCTATTGATCAAAATGTTGTTGAGAGTAAAGAATGGCCTCAAGTTGATACGGCGGTTGAAAAAAATAAATCTTATTTAAATGTTGAGACTATAACATTAAATCAACATAAAAAGTTAGATGTTATGTATGTTGAGGAAGGTCTTATTTGGACAAGGCATAAAGAAGCATGTCCTTTAGATAAATTTAAGGAGCTCAGTTCATGGAGGAAAAAAAACCTTGCCTGTCAAAGTTTAGAGTATTTTAATAATTCAATGAATTTGACTCTTTTAGATGCCGATTGTGATAATAAAATTGATTATGTTCGTCCAGCAATAACTCTTGGAGGATGGGGATTTGATTTATCTGTTTATGGCAAGTTAACTAAAAAAGAGAAGAAGCTTATTAAAAATTATCAAAAATTCTTTGATGCTAAGAAAAAAGACTTGAGTGAAGCTGTTGGAAGAGATTTAGATTCCTTAGCAGAAGGATGGCTTAAAGAAATTAAAAAAGATTAGACAAACGCTTCCTTTACTTTTTTAAAAAAACTCTTATCTTCTTTTTTAGGTTTCAATTCAGGCTCTTCTTCTGCAAGCTTTTTCAAAAGTTCTTTTTGCTGTTTTGAAAGTTTCTTCGGAGTTTTTACTATAACTTTTACAAGCTGGTCACCCTTGCCATAGCCGGACAAGGATTCTATGCCTTTATCCCTTAGCTTGAAAACAGTGTGGCTTTCTGTACCTGCAGGCACATCCATGTCCACGTTGCCGTAAAGTGTTGGCACTTTCAATGTTGTGCCTAATGCAGCCTGGCTGAATGTAATAGGGTATTCCAAGTAGATATTGTCTCCCTGCCTTTCAAATATTTCATGAGCTTTTACATGAAGAATGACATAAAGGTTTCCTGAAGGTGCGCCCTTCTCCCCGGCTTCACCTTCATTAAGCATCCTTAGTGTTGATTCTGATTCCACTCCGGCAGGGATTTTTACTTTAAGCTTTTTCCTTTCCTTAACAGTGCCGCGCCCGTTACATTCCTCGCAGGGTTCTTTTGCGATTTCACCCCTGCCAGAACATTGCTGGCATGGAGCTGATTGCGACACTACGCCAAATGGTGTGCGGAACATCTTTTTTTCACCGCCACTGCCTTTGCAATTAGGGCAGGTTTCGAGATTCCCGCCTTTTGCCCCGGTGCCATTGCATTTGGGACAATGCACCATCTTTGCAATTTCAACATCTTTATCTGCACCAAAGGTTGCCTCTTCAAAACTGATTTCCAAGTCAGCCTCTATATCTGCACCGCGGCTCTGCCTTCTTCTTGACCCTCCAAAGGGATTGCCGCCAAAGAAGCTGTTGAAGATGTCAAACGCATCTTCAAAATCAAACCCCTGCTGGCCAAAACCGCCGAAACCGCCTTGCTGGTAAGCGTCAGCAGAGCCAAATCTGTCGTAATTGCTTCGCTTCTGGTCATCTCCCAAGACACTATAAGCTTCATTTATCTCCTTAAAACGGTTAGAAGCTTCAGGGTCATTGTTCAAGTCCGGGTGATACTTCTTTGCAAGCTTCTTGTATGCTTTTTTAATCTCTTCTTTTGAAGCAGACTTGCTCACTCCCAAACTTTCATAATAGTCCTTGGCCATCAGTCTTCCTTCTTTTCTTCCTTGAAGTCAGCGTCAACAACTTTTTCGTCCTTTTTGTCTTCCTGCTCAGGCTTTTCCTGTTGTTGCTGTTTTGCTGCAGCTTCCTGATAGATTTTTGCGCCAATCTCCTGGACTTTCTTATTAAGCTCTTCCATCTTTGATTTTATGGATGAAACTTCACCTTTTTCCTTAGCTTCCTTCAGTTCCTTGAGCTTAGCTTCTATCTCTTCTTTAACCTTTGCATCAACTTTGTCCTTATGTTCTTCAAGCACTTTTTCTGTTGAGAAGATTAAAGTTTCTGCTTCGTTCATCACTGTTGCTTCTTCTTTCTTTTTCTTGTCTTCTTCAGCATGCTCTTCAGCTTCTTTTTTCATCTTTTCAATCTCTTCATCTTTCAGGTTGTTGCTGCTAGTCACTGTAATCTTCTGTTCCTTTCCGGTTCCAAGATCCTTTGCAGAGACATTCACTATGCCGTTAGCATCTATATCGAAAGTAACTTCAATTTGGGGAGTGCCTCTTGGTGCTGGTGGGATTCCAACCAAATCGAAATTCCCTAAAAGCTTATTGTCAGCAGCCATTGCCCTTTCACCCTGCAATACTCTTACTGTTACTGCCGGCTGGTTGTCTGCTGCTGTAGAAAAAATCTGGCTCTTTTTAGTAGGGATAGTAGTGTTCTTTTCAATCAGTTTTGTGAATACTCCGCCCAACGTCTCTATGCCTAATGATAATGGTGTAACATCCAAAAGCAGTACATCTTTGACTTCTCCGGCAAGAACTCCGCCCTGGATTGCTGCACCCAGAGCTACACATTCCATTGGATCAATGCCTCTCTCCACTTTCTTTCCAGTCACTTCTTCAACAAACCTCTGCACTATCGGCATCCTTGTAGGGCCTCCTACCAAGATTGTCCTTGCAATATCCTCTTTCTTGAGCTTTGCATCAGCCAATGCCTGCTCGATAGGCTTCTTGCATTTCTTCACGATGTCATCAACAAGATTCTCTAATTGGCCTCTTGTTATCTTCATGGTAAGGTTCTTAGGGCCCGTATCGCCGCTCGCGATGAAAGGCAGGTTGACTTCTGTCTCGAGAACAGTTGAAAGCTCTATCTTTGCCTTTTCAGCAGCTTCCCTTACCCTCTGCATTGCAACATTATCTTCACTAAGGTCGATGTTGTTCTCTTCCTTGAATTTCTTTACAATGTAATTTATCAATGCGTTGTCCATGTCTGTTCCGCCGAGCTGTGTGTCGCCGCTTGTAGACTTGACTTCAAACACGCCTTCGCTCATGTCCATCAATGTGACATCTAATGTTCCTCCGCCAAAATCAAAGACTAGAATCTTCTGTTCTTCCTTGCTCTTATCCAGGCCGTAAGCGAGTGAAGCAGCTGTAGGCTCGTTCACAATCCTTACCACGTCAAGCCCTGCTATCGCACCGGCATCCTTTGTTGCCTGCCTCTGCGCATCGTCAAAGTATGCAGGGACTGTAATGACTGCTTTCTCAAGTTTTTCACCTACAAAAGATTCTGCGTCACGCTTTATCTTTTGTAATATGAAAGCTGAAATCTGTTGAGGAGTGTATTCCTTGTCATTTATCTTTACTTTGTAATCTGTTCCCATCTTACGCTTTATTGCCATTACAGTGCCGTCCGGGTTGCTTATTGCCTGCCTTCTTGCAGGTTCCCCGACTAGCAATTGGTTGTCTTTT
The DNA here is from genome assembly GCA_964522895.1 of Candidatus Woesearchaeota archaeon. Classification (GTDB taxonomy): domain Archaea; phylum Nanobdellota; class Nanobdellia; order SCGC-AAA011-G17; family GW2011-AR17; genus JAHIMK01. The sequence goes on from CAZFZD010000023.1 coordinate 3,461, forward strand.
GTAAAAGCTACCACTGAGGGAAAAGCTTTTCCATATAATGAAGCGCCTTCAGCGCTTGGGACTATTGTTGGCCTGCCAGCTTCCATGACTGCTGCAGCCGAATTGCTTGTACCTAAATCTATGCCTAGTATTTTTGCCATTTTCATTTACCTCCTGAGTTCTTGCTAACTATGACCTTTGAAGTCCTCAATACCTTGTCTTTTAACAAGTATCCTTTCTGGACTTCTTCTAAAATCTCACCGTCTTCTTTTTCAGACTCTTTTTGCAGAACAACTTCATGTTTGAATGGATCTAAGGCGCCTTGGCTTTCAATTGCCTTAACTCCTTCATTTTCCATAACCTTCTGAAGCTGCGAATGCACCAGCCTTATTCCTTCTTGGGCTTTCTTGTCTTCTATGGCTTTCAATGCCAAGTCAAAGCTGTCCAAGATAGGCAATAAGTCTTTGATCAAGTCTGCTTTAGCATAATTTGAATGATATTCTTTCTCTTTTTCCATCCTTTTCTTGTAATTCTCGAATTCTGCCTGGATTCTCTGCAATTGATTGATATGCTCTTGGATGTTGTCTTGTTCTACTTTCTTTTCATCCTCTTGCCGCTTTTTTTCAAAAGCTTTCCTTTTTTGTTCTTCCTTTTCTGCCATTTTTGTCTCCTGTTGACTTAAGGTCAACGAAGTTAATCTTAGTTTAACGAGAATTAAAATTTATTCTTTATAAAGTTTACGGATTTTTCACATAAATAAGGATATTATCTCTAACACTATGCCTGTCAAGAATAATAAGGAGATTAAAATTGCAAGCGTCTTTCCGAGATGCAACTGATATTCAGGAATCCTGTTACCTTTAACTTGTGCTTTCCTATGGATTGTCAACACCATTATGACAATTAAGCCCCCAGCAATAACTCCTCCAACAGTTATTACATTAGTGAAAGAAAAGAAATCAAAAAATTCTAAGAATAAGAATATTGCAACAGGCAGTATTGAGGATTTGAACCATGCTTTTTTCTTTTTTTCCCTATAATCCACCATAAAGCTTCTTTCTAATGCAGTTCCTAGTGCCAGGTAAGACGTAAACATGGTTATTATCCCTATTATTATGAACAACGGGCCTAACGAGATTGTTGAGACTTGGGGCGTATCCTTTCCAATGACTCCTACAACCATAAAAGTGAAAAACGCATAAATCATCATTGTTATGATTGAGCCGATGATTATCACTTTCTTTGTTAATCTTTCTCTTTTATTTAACACTCTGACAACAGATGGCAAAGAAAAGAATTCTATCAATGCAAACAAAACAACTCCCAATGGCAGAAACAAATAGCTCTTATTGAACCCAAAAAAATTATTAAAATTGATATCTTTTGTAAAGAATATTCCGACCAAGATCAACATGAAAAATAATGCTCCAACTCCCAGCTTTTCATATTTCCTTAAGGAAGATATTCCGCGCCACAGCAAGTAAGACATCAGGAAACCAAATAATGCGCCTAATGTAATCTCATAATTACTGTTGCCAAATATTAGGTAACTCAAACTCTGCCCGACTCCAATCATATACGCAAGCAATGCTGAAAGTATTGCAAAAATTACCAACATAAACATGATGTTCTTGCCTTTTCTTCCTAAGTACTTCTGAGCATATCCCACTAATTGATGTTCCCCTTTAGTTCTAAGTATAATCTCACCAAAATACAGGTTTATGAGAAGAATCAATAATCCAAGCACAACTAAGTATCCCATTGTCACAAAAAAGCCGGATTTTACTGCCACATAAGGCATGCCTAAAAATCCAACACCGACAACAGTGCCTACAATAATCGAGATTGCAGTAATTATCTTTTTATTCTGTTCACCCACTTTTAACATTTTATAGCTAATGATAACGCCTATCGCATATTTATGGTTTATGTTTATATGTAAAAAAAATAAAAGAAAAAATTAGCCTAGGCCAGGCATGTTTACCGGATCCAAATCATCTGCATCCATGTTGCTTAGATCGACTCCGGTTTCTTCCTGAAACTTTGCGGCAATGTCCATCGGTTCTGCAGGCAGCTCAAAGTCTGCTTCAGTTACATCCCTTGAGAATTCCTGAGCTTCCATTATAGCCGAATGGTCTTTGTTATTGACTTTTGCATACAACAAGATTCCGCCTTCGCTATAACAGATGTTAGATTCCATATTAGTTTGCTTCGATTCAACAATCCAACAGTATGCTGTTGTTCCTGCAATTTGCTTTGTGCCTTCAAACCTAGGAAGGTATTCCTCTTGTTTTACACCACTTTCCATGTCTGTCACTTTATTCATAGCAGCCATTCCAACAGAAGAATCCTTGAAGTCTCCCAAAGAGATGGTGAAGCATTGCCATTCGTTATCCTGCTTATTGCAGAATGAATATTCTTTATCTTTAATATAGGTCCTGCCTTCCATCTTCTGGCCTTCAAGCTCAAGCTTGCCATCCAATCTTTCATTAGGATCATTTATGTAGACAGACATCTCGCCAGAAACATCTTCTTCAAGCCCTGTAGTATAATAAATATAGTCTGCCTTATAAGCCCTGTCTGATTTCAAGTTCAGGATGTTCGTAAGGCTTGGTGCCTCTTCTGAAGATTTTTCTTCTTGAACTCCGGAACAGCCTGCAATCACTAATAAGATTGTTAATAATAATATAACTTGTAATATTTTTTTCATATATACACCTCCTTTTTAATTTAATGTGTTTTGATATTATTTAAAACTTATTTTAGGCAAATGTTTATATAAATGCTTAAAATTCTTTTCATCATGGGCATAGAGACTGTAATCAAGCCAGCAGCGATGAAATTTGGAATAAGCATGCATAAGTCCAAAGTTGAAGTCTATTATCAAAATAAGGAGATATCTGAATATCTTCATATGGGTTTCGTGCCTTATAAGGAATCCTTATCCCGGCTGGAAAGCAGGACAATGAATTCATTGGCAAATTGGCTTGAGAAGACTACTGAAGAAGGTTATGAACACATTCCTGAGGCGCTCATGCAGTCTTTCAACCAGAGGTTCGGCCTTGACATGACTGAAAGGATGTTGTTCAAGAAGACCTCAAGGAAATATTCAATGCTCAACAAGTTTGTAGCTGCTTATGCTTATAATGAAGATAATGTTGGCATAATTGAATGTTCCACAAAAGAGGGTAAGAAAAACCTTAACCTTATGATTCATGAGATGCTGCATCATGTATTCTCTAATAATCCTTTCTTGATTAATGAAGTAGTTAAGCACAAGAAGTCAAGGAAGTTTGACAAGGATTATTTGCCCATACCTTATCATCCTTTGGATAAGACGGATACTTTTGGAGAGGCATTGCCTGAAGGCTTTAACCATTCAACCATTGTTGTAGCACCATTGCCTTTTATACCTTCCTTGGGCGAGCTATCTCTTTCAGTTTTGTCAGGAGCCTTAGGCATGACGGGCAAGACGTTTGCACTTTTCAATCCGGATTCCGGAATACAAGCTTTTTTCGCGAACAATGCTGATTACATGCTGCTGCCAATGGGATATGTTGCAATGAATATAGGTGCCAAGCTGCCAAGATCCTTGGTTAACATATTCAGGTATCAAAGCTATAAGAAAAAGATAAAGAAGCTAAGGTATCATCTTGGAGATTCTGGTGCGATAAAGCTTATGCAAGTTTCTGGGCCAAAAGAGCTGAAGCACTTATGCAGGCTAGCTGAAAAGCTTTAAATAATTATTACGCTTAGTTCTTTTTATGAAGGATTATGAAAAGGTTGCTGATTTGCTGAAAAAGAAAAAAGTTGTGGCTATGGTTGCGCCTTCTTTTGTGATAGATTTTGATTACAAGAGGTTTGCGAATGAGCTCAGGGCAATAGGCTTTGACAAGGTGACTGAACTCACTTTCGGTGCAAGGGAAGTTAATCTGTTCTATATGGATCATCTTAAGAAAAATCCCGGCAAGCTTTGGATTAGCACTCCGTGCCCTGCAATTGTTGATTTAGTGATGAAGAATTTTCCGCATCTTCAGGATAACTTGATACCCTGCGTTTCCCCGATGATTGCGATGGCAAAGATTGTCAAGAAGCAGTATCCTAAACATTCGATAGTCTTTATAGGTCCCTGCATATATAAGAAAAGGGAAGCTGAAAAATTTCCAGAAGTAGATATGGCTTTAACATTTAAGGAGATACCTAATCTGATGAAGCTTTGCAAGAAAAAGAAAGTGGATGAAAGGGAATATTTCTTTGACCAGTTCTATGATAATGCTACAAAAATTTATCCTATATCAGGGGGATTGGCTGAAAGCATGCATGTCAAGGAAGTGCTCAAGCCTGACGAAGTCATTGTCTGCGATGGCAGGAAAGCATGCAGGATGCTGAAGAAGTTTGACAGGCATCCCGGCAAAGTAAAGTTTATGGACATACTGTTTTGTAAAGGCGGCTGTGTCGGCGGCCCGGGAGTGATTACGAAAAAGCCGTTGTTTGTGCGGAAGAAGAAAGTCCGGGATTATCTCAAGTTTGTTAAAAAGCATAAGACTGGCGAGAAGAAAGGTCTTGCAAAGTATGTCAAGGATATAAATTTCAAATTGAAAAATTTTAAAGAATAGAAATCTTAATAAGCCTTAATGCCTTGAGTTATTGCATGGCAAAAAAGAGGAAAAAGTCCAGGCCAAGAAACGTCATTGAGCTTGCAAAAGGCAAGACACGTGATGAGGAGCAGAAATTTTTTGTTCAGTTCTCAGATAGACAGCTTACTGCAGTCCTTTTGCTGATTCTTGCTGATACTTTCCTTGTGTAGGGCGTCATAAGGTATATAGAGGCTGTCAGCACTTTAGTGACCATAAGGCCATGGCTCATCCTGGTATTATTGTCATTGTTCTTTTTGGTGTTCTGTGTAGTCTTAATAACAATAGGCGGAGTGATCTCGCCTTTGAAATTCAAGAGATGGATTAATATAACTAGTTTTCTAAGTTTTGGGATAGGTGTATTGTTTTTCCTGGCTTCCCTCATAACTTTGGTATTGCTTATCTGAAGATTTTCTTTTCAAGGTTTTCAGAAAGCTTTTTTGGCATCTTTAGTTCTTCTAATTTGTCTTTTATAGAATAGTAGTGCTGCTTTGCCAAACCCCTTAATGTCCTGTTCCTGTAGTTTTCCTTGATTCTTGTTTCTGCCTCAAGCCCGTCATATGATGCTCTTTGCAATAATATTCCTGAAGCTATCCTCCTTCCGCATGCTGTGAGCCTTGGCTCCTCGTTTTCAAGGTAAAGCCTGTCAAAATTTTTTTTAAGGATCTTTTCAGGCTTTTCAAAGAACTTCATCTTGTCTTTTATCTTTTCTGAAGTCGCAAAGACATAAGCTGCGACAGCAATGTCGTCTTCTAGAGATTTTCCCCTGTCTAAGCACCTGACCTCTATAGTCTGTGTTTTCTTATGGTTATATATTGCCGAATCGTTCTTGTTGCTCCTGTCATATTCAACTTCAAAACTCATGTTTCTTTGCCTCAATCTCTCGCTCCCTTGCGGCTTTTTTTCTGTAGGGGAATTGTTAGCAAGGGCGGCGAATATAGGCAGGTAAGGGATTAATGCGTTCATGAGAGCATTCCTTTTTGAAAACTTGCAGCCTAGGTGCACATGGGAAGCTGCTATAGAATGTATATTGATTCCGTTCTTTGATGGAATCTTGCAGAATGCGTTCTTTTCTATCTTAAATCCCCTTTCTTTCACAATTGAGTCAAGAGCATCATAGATTTCCTGCATCTCTTCAAGAAGCAGGCTTATGTTTGGATGCGGTGAAGAGCACAACTCTATGTTGAATGCATCAAGATAAACCCATGGGTGGTTTGTTTTCAGTTTGATATTTGGCACTTTACTTTTTATGCCTTGTACGATAAAGTTTGGGAAATCGTAAAATTTTTTAGGCTCATCTGAACTAAGTACGAGATATTCAAGCTCCTGCCCCACTGACTTATGGCTGTTTATGGGCTTATAGTCCTGCATGTTCATGCGCTTTTTAGGCGAGTATTTGTTTTTAAAGTTTTCTGTCACTTTTTAGTGGAAAATTTGTTGTCTAATGTTTCAAGAAGGATAGATGTGAACATTCAAGGAGATTCCAATTTAGCTTTAATAAGCTTTATCAGCGATTTAAGATTTTTGATTACCTCCTTTGCTTCACTTTCACTTATTGCTTTTCCATAATAATTTATTGCGTTTCGTAGCTTTCTAAATTCATCAAATTTATCTCCTGTAGCAGTATCTTTCATAATTTCTTTTAGGAATGCAGTATAGCATTCATGATTATAAATTTTATAGCCTTGTTTTAAGGCTAAAGCTTCTAGCAAGGTTCTTAATGCATCATATTGTAAGCTAATCTTTGGTTCTGGGAACTTATTTGGTAAGAATTTTTCTGCTAGAGATTTTTGCGAAGCAGATTCTATCAATGACCTTATTAGATTTTCATCTCTGCTGGCTTTCTTCGAAATTCTTTTTTTGATACATTCTCTCCATTCCATTTTACCAATTTCCCTTAACTTTCATTCCATTTAGAATATTATTCAAGA
>CAZFZD010000023.1:10014-12528 GCA_964522895.1 Candidatus Woesearchaeota archaeon
GATGCTTATTTTTTACATCATTTCGACTCTTGAAAATTAAGGGCTGTATCTTTCTTTTTAATCTTTTCTCAAATCTATCAAGTTTTAGTGTTTTTTTAGAGGGAGTAAATATGGCCAGATCGATATCCGATTCTTTTGTAATTTCGCCTTTGGCAAAAGATCCATACAAGATGATTACTGGCAAAATCATTTCTTTCTCTAAATATTTGATTAAGCCGATTTCATATAATAAGTTGGAGTAATATGTCCTTTCTAGATTTATAAATAATTGCGAATCTCTGTTAGGATAAAAAAATAGGTGCCTTCTTTCTTCTTCAGACTTCAATATGTCTTCTTTTTTAAGCCCTTTTAATATTTTTGAGGATGTAGGTGGACTCATTTTTTGCATCCTGGCATATTCTCTGACACTGATCCTCTTATAATTGTCATTCATGAAGGGGGCAAGATTGTTAAATATTTCTAACATATGTTTAATATTATTAACAAGCTTATAAATTTTTCTATTGTTAAAATTATTTTACACTTGTTAAAAATTATTTACACTGCCTTAACTAATAAAAAGATGCTCTACTAATCTTGCGTAATAACTTAATGTGCCCTTATTAACAGCCTTGTACTGATTCCCTGATTTTTTAATAGTAGCTTTTAATCTGCCTGAATTGAACATGTGCAGTGCCCTGTCCGCAATCTCTTCCAGGCTTGAATATTTTTCAATCACTTCCAAACTATGCTTGTTATTTACTGATGAGGGCGCTTTTTCCATATTCTTTAAGATTGAAGCATGATCTGTTTTCCCTTTCATGCACATTGCTAACAGCGATGAAGGATATATCCTGACATTCCTTAATAATCCTTCCTTGACTTCTGACCTCAATTCTTTGACAAGCATCCTGTTCTCTAATCTTATTGGTTTGGCGAAATCAATATGAAATACTCCCTTGGCACGCTTTTTGAAACCATGCATGGTCTTTACCATGTCATATATCCTGAATAGATTTTTAATGTATTCATTCTTCAATTTGAGATGCATGCTGAAACGGCTGTCTTCGGGCACGCTTTCATAATTCATAGATATAGGGACTACAAAATAGTCTTGTGATGAGTCATCAGAGAATTGCTTTACAACTGTCAAGAGGCCTTTCTTGAGTTCTCTTAATTTTCCATCATAACTCCGGCCGCCTTCTGGAAAGAATAAGATGTCCTCTTTTTTGGTTTCAATTACTTCCTTGAGATAATAATCAAACGTATTGCAGTATGACTTGTTTGAGAAACGTTTTCTATCAAGAGAGATTACTCCGCATTTCTTGAAATCTATCATCAATGCTTTCATAAAAAAAGCATTTTTGGTAATTCCAGGAATGACGAGTTTTTGTTCTCCAATGGTTCTTGCATACCTGTTAAATCTTTCAACCATGAGTTTTCCAAGTAAAACTCCGTCTAAGATGCATCTGTGGGTGGGAAGGTAGATAAGGCGTGAATTCTCATCATTCTGCAGAGCTATTAGCTTCTCATTTAATCCAGAACAAGAGCTGTTTTTCATATCAAAGCTTCTATTGAGGAGCTTGCTTGTATTTTTATAGGCCTCTTCAAAATATTTCTGGCAAAATGAATGTTTTATTTGATTATAGAATCTTAAATCAATTTGGCCTTCCATATTTTATTTTCTGATTATATTTTTATTTATATGTTTTATGCCGTTTTAAGTTATCCTATTCTAATCTTGATGAGAACTAAAACTGCCAATTGTTTTTGCAGTCTTCCATAAAATCAAGCCAAGTTTTCTTGGACGGCTTATCATTTTTCAAGGATTCCAGCTCTTCTTCCAAGTCTACATATTTGTTTAAATTTTGCTTTGTTTTTGCGAACAAATCGCTAGCTGATCTTAGATATCGGGCTGTTTCAGAATTCATTTGATTTAGCTTTTCATCCCGCTTTTTGGAAAATATTTTTGGCTTTGCATTTTTATAATCTTGTTTTAATTGAAGATTTTCAATCAAGCCGTCTCCGTCTTCATCATACATGTATATAGATTTATGTTTGCGTTTTATTTTCATTCTTTCCTGCTTGTCATCGGAGCACCAAAAGACATAGCTGGCAGGAGTTTGTGCTTCCACGCATAAAATTTCATCAGATTTGCTTATCATAATCTCTGGAACTACTTTTGTTTGTTCAGGTTTTTTACCCATAGCATAACTGGCTGGCATGCTTAACGCAACAATGGCTGTTAATCCTAATTTTAATGCCTTTTTCATTTTTCCTTCTTAGCTGAGAATGCATAATAACTTGAAACAGAATCTGACCATGCCGGTACATACCCGGTTTTAGACTTAACATCCCAGCCAGCAACATCATATCTGGAAAAAAATTCTTCTCTGGCTACTCTCCTTAATTGTTTTAATTGTGGAATATCTTTGCACTTAATTATAACTTCAAATTCCTTGCCCTGATAATTTGCTTCCAAGATTCCGTCTATTTTCTTTTCTAAATCATTCAATTGATTCTCTTCTTGTTCTG
>CAZFZD010000024.1:0-11588 GCA_964522895.1 Candidatus Woesearchaeota archaeon
TCCCTGTTCTTCAGCATGTTATAGCCGACATTTATCTCTAAAGGATTTGTTATTAGCTGTTGCAACTCATCATTATCATTGCGGATTATGGTAGTCTGCTGTTCAACAACTTTTTCATTGTTTATTCCGTCCTGTATCTTGTAAACTTTTGCAGACAAAAAACGCTTTGTCTCGTCATCTAATTCCAGTTCCAAAAAATTTCCGCCAGTAATCGGTTCCATCAATCCTTGCTCATTGAAATCTATCGTATTGCCTAATGGGCCGGGATTGATTATCACAGAAAAGGCATCATTCTTTGTCTTAATCTTTTGAATCCCCATATTGGTATGCAGGTGTCCAGACAAGAAAACTTCAGTAAGCCCTTCCTGTGCATATTGCAACAAGCCCCTGCTTCCCGTGGGTGCTTGTTTTGCCCGGGAAAAATCAAGATAATTCAATGGAGGATTATGCAAAAGCACCATATCCGGCTTTTCTTGCAACAGAAAATCTCTCGGCTCAGAAAACAATTCTGGCTTGCCATCATTATTTCTCAAGTACTCATTGAATCTTGCTGTCAATTCAGGAACACAACCTGCTGCAAAAGGAAAGCCCCTTTCATCTATAGCGCTTCCGTAGCCTGCTATCTTGAAATTCTTATGCTTTATGGCCTTATTATGCAAATCAATGTCCTTGAGAATTGTCTGCTCCAAATCAAGGTCATGATTTCCTGGCAATGTATAAGTTCTTTCCCTATTGTCCTTGATAATATGATTAAATATCTCATAGACATTGTTAAGGTTCCATTCTACCATATCAAGCTTGAACAGATAGTCCTTGCAAAGTTCCTTGACGTGCTTAGGATATCTTTTCTCAAAATATATCTCCTGGGCGATTATAGGGAATGTGCAAAAATATTCATAAGGCGAAAGCTCAAAATCATTGTGCTTGCTCCGCTTATTGAGCTCATGCCCAACCAATTGCTCTATCGGGCCTTGTCTCAATGCGTTCAAATGTTCCATGTCCACTCTGGCGAAGCCCTTGTCTGCAATGTCGCCATAAGCAAAGATCAAATCAGGATTTTTTGATTCTGCAAACTTGTAAAATTCCTTCAAATATTCAAAGTTCTCTAGGTCTGCATCAAGATGCAGATCTGTTGCCATTAAAACTTTCATTTTTAGTCTTCAAAATAACGTGCGCCTAAATGGGTCGCTATCATCAATTTTTCTTCAGCAGAAAGGTCAGGATTTTCTTTGATGTCCCGCAATCCTAGCGATGTAATGATGTCATGACGCAACTGCTGGTAAATCTGGGATAATTGTGAATCTCTTTCAGCCGGATTTGGAAGTTCTCTTGCGTTTATAATTCTAACCATGTATTGTTCACGCTGGAACTCTCCCAGAATGTCTATCTGGTGCAGCTGTTCAATATCATCTTCAAGATTTTGATAAATCTTCTTGTAAAATGCGCCTTTTGATTTTATGCTCTCAACAAGTTTGCTATCCCTTTTCTTAGGTTCCTTGTTAAGGCTTACAGAATATTGTTTGGCTAAATCGTCAAGTTTTTCTTTATCTAAGTTCAATAGCCTGTCGAGTAGGCCTTTATACGCTTCAGCCATTTTTAAATTAAAAAAATTAAAAAATTAAAAGAGGTTTATTTTCCCCCTTTCAATACTTTGTCAACCAATGAAGCTCCAGTGTTTACAATCAATCCAAGCTTCTCTTGCTTGCCCATATCAATTTGGTCAAGCTGTGGCCCCAATTTCTGAATGCCAGCCATGAATGCTCCTGTCTGCATTACCTGCTGCCACAACTGAGACAACTGCTTGTATTTCTCTACGGGATCAACTTCGTCTTCTGCGCTCTCTAATGCAGCGCCCCATTGGTAAACTGTCATCTCTCCGAAATATTTACTATAGTCTTTGCTAAGCCTATCGATGTCTTGTGCTTTGTATGTTTCTGCAAATTTTTCGACATTAAATCCGTTTTGTCCTGCCATTTTTGACCTCCTCCTGTTTTTTTTTGAAAAAGGATCAGGAAAACCTCTTTGTTGTTACCAAATAGTAGTATTATGTAGTATTTAAAGCTTTCGGTATCTTTTTTCTTGGTATTCTAATGAAAAAATAGGCATTCTTAAACCTTATGGATGAGAAAAGGCTTATAAACGAGAGGTTTTTCTTAATTTTATGGTGAAGAATCAAGAACAACGGAATCTGATAAAAACCATGCAGTTATATCTGGACATAGCTTCTGATAAGCTGGACATGAAGGAAGATTTCCTTAATTCCACAAATCCTTCAACATTGGCAGGAATCATCTTTGACAAGAACAATCCAAAGAGAGAATATAACAAGATTGAAAACTTATTTAAAAGAGCCTCAAAAGAAGGCCTGAAATATTTTTGCGGAAAAAAGGTCGAAGAGCGGGAAGAGCCAGTAAAGCATGAAGATGAAACCATAGATGACCTGGAAAACAAGCTGGCAAGCAGGATAATGCGAGTAAAGCCGGAAACAAAAGACCATGAGATATTTGGACTTCTAAAAGGGCACATAAAAAAGTATGGCTCGGGAAAACTGCCAAAAAAGCTCGGAAAACAGCTGTCAGAGATAATGATTAAGAATCAGAACCCAAGAATAGCAAGATGGCTTATCAGCAGGCAAGATTATGATTATAGCGAAAACTTCTTCCGTGTGAAGGATTTTTCAAAAACTCTCAATAGAATCTATGACCGGACAAGAAGGTGGCTGAAAGATGATTGATTGCGATTGGAATAGGCCAAGTTTCATGGACCAAAGAGTATTTGCACGAGATCTTAACCTTTTATACTTTGATGAGAGAGTAAGCCCTAATATGTTAAAATACTATTTTAGAAGAAGCGAAACCAGCTGCAAGGTAAATGCTCTTGACCTTGAATGGATTGTAGGAGCTTTAAAGAAAGCAGGGGCTGAAGAAGTAAAGAAAGAGCCTGTGAAAATCTCTGTTCCTGGACAGAACAACATGGCTACGCTGGAGCTTTCCAAACCTCTCAGGTTTGATGTGCAGTACAAGGGAAAATTAGATATGGAAAAGTTCAAGGAACTCATCTATAACTGATTATATAAATTATATAAATTATATCGATTAAGCATTTAATAAAGCTAATTCTAAGAATATTTTCAATTAAAACAAAAAGTTAGGAGGATTGAAAAAATGAACAACAAAGAAAAGATGATTATTTCTGCATTAAGGCAGAACAGCAGGAAAAGCCTGACACAGATGAGCAAGGAAACAAAAATCCCTGTTTCAACGCTACATGAAAAGATACAGATGTATAAAAATGGGTTGATAAAAAAGAATACGGCAATTATTGATTTTGAAAAAATAGGATTCAATACCAGGGCAAATGTACTCTTGAAGATTGAAAGGAAAGAGCGTGAAAAGCTTCAAGAATACCTTTCAGGCTGTAAAAATGTTAATTCCCTGCTCAAAGTAAATAACGGGTTTGATTTTCTTGTAGAATTCGTTTTTGAACATATAAAAGATTTGGAAGATTTTATGGAGCTACTGGAACAGAGCTATACTATAACCAATAGGGAAACATACTATATCATCGACGATTTGAAACGTGAAGAATTTATGGCTAATCCGCAAATGGTATCGATGAATACAGTCTAAGGATTATCTGCTTGCGTCTGCTTGCCTTTCCAGTTCAAGCTTCTTTGCAATTGCATTAGAATCAGTATCTACATTATAAGCCTTGATTATCTCGTCTGCCAAGGCTGCTTCTATTTTTTTCTTTGAATCAAATGATTTTGCGTAAGCCCCTTGAGTCATCATCCTTAAGGCAATATCTATTCTTCTTTGTGGCGAGCATTCTACTGCTTTAGGATATCTAGCTCCGCCATATTCGATTGTAGTTATCTCTTCCCTTGGTGCAGCGTTCTCAACTGCCCTGACAAACACTTCAACAGGGTTTTTTCCAGTCTTTTTTTCAATAAGGACCAAAGCGTTTTCAACAATGTTATAGCTTGAGCTTCCTTTGCCACAGCAATGGCCAGAACTAATCTTGTGCTTTTTTCCCTTGTGGCCAGGAACCATCAGCCTTATCATCAATCTTTCAACAATATGGTTCTTTGATTTCCAAAATACTGTCTTAACATTTGTTCCGCCTGTTTTTGGAACTATGATTGGCTTTAAGTTAATGTAACCTTGCAGGCCTTTATCCTCTACCTTAATGCCTTCTGTATCCCATCTATTGAATAAAAGAACCTTTCCCATTTTTATCTTCTACCTTTCTCAATCTTTCCATGGCTTAGTGCATCAAGACTCTGGTCATTTACTTTTATTACCTGCCATCTTACACAGGGGATGTCTCCTTTGGATCTTCCCATCTTACCGCCAATGCATTCTATCATTACTTCATCGTGCTCATCAATGAACTTTATTGCGTTATAGCCCGGTACAAAAGCAGTCACTTTCTTGCCGTTCTTGATAAGCTGAACTCTTACACATTTTCTCATTGCAGAATTAGGCTGTTTTGCCTCTAATTGCACTTTTTCAAGAACTATGGCCTTTGCCTGGGAACTTCCTCTCAAAGGATCGGATTTTTGCCTTAACTTGAAAACTCTTCTAAGATAATCCCTGTCTTTCCATCTAGAGACTTTCCTTCGCTTTTTCAGTTTTGTTCCAGCCTTAAGGCCTCTGCTTTTCTTTCCCATTTTATTAATTAGATTTAAGCTTTATATCAGGAGAAATAATCTCTTTATAAAGGTTTCGACTTGTAAATCAAAAAATCAGAGCTTTTCAAGCTCCTCTTCTATCCTTTGCTTCAGTAATTCATATCTTTCAACAGTTGGTGCGTAAGATAAGACATATTGCCTTGTAGTTTCAAAATCCTTCTTCTTGTCCATGCCTTCAGGAACTTCTGTGCCTTCAGGGAATTGCTTTCTTGTAAGGTCAATTTCCTTATCACCAATCTTATTGAAATAATGTGAAACTGCCTCGCCAGCGTCACCCCATTCGGGCACCTTAACAATTGAATTGACTATATTGCCTCCGCAATAGTCCTGGACAACTAAAGCTGTGACTGCGCATTGACCATATGCCTTGTTAGCCGTGTCCCAATTCTCTGCATCAGAACTCGTGTCTGAGCTCCAGCAAGCTTCTAAAACCTTTTCTAACTTCTTTATCATGATTTAATCTCCTTCAGCTGACAAAAACTATCTAGAATTTATATAATTTTGCTTAGAAAGTTATAAAAAGCCTGAAAAAAAGAGATTATCATGACTCTAATATGCGGCATTGATGAGGCTGGGAGAGGGCCAATCATCGGGCCAATGGTAATGTGCGGAATAACAATCAAGGAAGAAGAAGTGCAAAGGCTGACAGACTTGGGTGTCAAGGATTCCAAGAAGCTTAAGCCAATACAAAGGGAAGCCTTGTTTGATGAAATAATAAAAGCAGTGGAAGATTATGAAATAATAATAGTGCAGCCTAAAGAGATTGATGAAGCATTGGAATCTGAGACATTAAACCTGAACTGGCTTGAAGCAATAAAGACTTCAATGATACTAAACAAGCTCAATCCGGACAAGGCAATTGTCGACAGCCCGAGCAACAACAAGGAAGCCTATGAGGATTTCTTAAGGACTTACCTTAAGGGCAAGAATCTTCAATTGCAGTTAGAGCATGATGCTGAAAGATTTGCACCAGTAGCTGCTGCATCAATCCTGGCAAAAGTCACAAGAGACAGGGAAGTAGAAAAAATAAAGAAAGTTTATGGGGATTGCGGTTCTGGCTATCCTTCTGACCCAAAGACAAGGATGTTCCTTCAGGAGAATTGGGAGAAATATCCTGAAATATTCAGAAAAACCTGGGCATCCTACAAAAAGGTTGCAAAAAACAAGAATCAAAAAGTGCTTGGCAGTTTTTAATCTAATCTGCTGATAAAAAAAGATTTAAATATCAAACAATTTTTTAAAAGAGAATGGCAACAATAAAAAAGCTGGTTTTGCGTGGTTTCAAATCTTTTGCCAAACGTTTAGAAATCCCTTTTGAAGATAGTTTCAGCTGTTTCTTAGGCGCAAATGGTTCAGGTAAGTCGAACATCGTCGATGCGATATGCTTTGTCCTAGGAACCACTTCTGCAAAGACATTAAGGGCAGAAAAATCAGCCAATCTTATCTTTAACGGCGGCAAAAAGGGAAACTCATTAAAAGAAGCCGAAGTAAGCATTGTGTTTGACAACAAGAACAAGGATTTTCCCGTGGACAGCAAAGACGTCATGATCTCAAGGATTGTAAAGGCTTCAGGCCAAAGCGTTTATAAGATAAACAATGAGGTCAGGACAAGACAGCAGATGGTTGATGTCCTGTCGCACGCAAAGATAAATCCTGACGGCCACAACATAGTGCTTCAGGGAGACATAGTGCATTTCACTGAAATGAAGCCGGTTGAAAGACGCGAACTTGTTGAAGATATCGCAGGAATTTCTGTTTACGAAGAAAAAAAGGCCAAGGCCATGAATGAGCTTGAGAAAGTACAGAACAAGCTGAATGAAGCTGATATCATTCTTACTGAAAGGCAAAAGACAGTCGCTGAACTTAAGAAAGATCGTGATCAGGCAGTAACTTACAAGGAGAAAGAGACGCTGTTGAAAAGGAGCAAGGCTACCAAGATTTCATTATTGATAAAGGAAAAGAATGAGAAAATGCAAGGCCTAAAATCCAAGCTTGAAAAGATTAATTCTGAATCTGAAAAGACTCAAACAGATATCGAAGAGCTAAAGAAAAACAGGGAAGAAAAAGAGAATGAAATCAAAAGCATCAATGAGGAAATGAACAATAAAGGTGATGTGAAGCAGATAGAGCTTACCAAAGAGATTGATGATCTTAAAGGTGCAATAATCAGGAATTCCACAAGAAAAGATGTTTGTGAGAATGAGTTAAGAAAGTTGAATGAAAGAAAAAAACAATTAGAAAAGGAAGATAGGGAGATAGAAAGCAAGATTGCCGAACTTACAAAGAAAAAGGATTCAATGCTTGCAACTAATGACAAGCTTGCTGAAAAAGAGGAGTTGCTTGAAAAGCAGATTAAAGAATGGAAAGAAAAGCATGGGCTGAAAGATGCTGATGGAATTAATAAGCACTTGGAAGAGCTTGACAAAAAACTTGAAGAAGTACAGACTGAGGCATATGAATTTAACAATAAGAAACAGGAACTACTCAGAGAGCTTGACAAGAAGAATTATGAACTTAAGAATCTAAAAGCTGAAGAGGAGAAATACAAAGAGATTGAAGCTGATCACAAGGAGAAGCTTGAAAGGCTGAAAATTGCTAAAAAGGATTTCAAGGAAGTAACAAGAAAGCTTGCAGATGCCTTGAACGAGAATTCTGTATTTGCAGCGCAATTAGGCAATGCGAGAACCAAATATCATAATCATAATGAAGAGCTTTCAAGGCTGAGAATGAGGAGCATGGGCATAAAGGATCTTACCGCCAGCGATGCAGCATTGAAGAAACTAAAGAGTATGAGCATAAGCGGACTTTATGGCAATGTAAGCGAATTGGGAAATGTCAGCTCAAAGTATGCAACGGCATTGCAAGTGGCTGCTGGATCAAGACTAAAAAGCGTTGTAGTCAATACTGACAGTACTGCTTCCAAATGCATAAATATCCTTAAGGATTCCAAGTCGGGAGTTTTGACTTTCCTGCCATTGAACAAGCTAAGGGAAAGGGTAATTGAGGATAATGTTAAGAACTTGAAAAATGAGCCAGGGGTTCATGGGCTGGCATTGGATTTTATATCGCATGATACTAAATTCAAAAATGTTTTCAAGTATGTTTTCGGCCCAACGCTTGTTGTTGAAAATCTTTCCACTGCAAGAAAAATAGGAGTGGGCAGGGCAAGAATGGTAACTTTAGAAGGTGATCTTGTGGAGCCTAGCGGTGCGATGGTCGGCGGTTTCAGAAGAAAAAGCGGACTCGGATTTCAGGAAAAAGAAGTGAATGATTCCATTACAAAACTTGAAGATGAAGTAAAAAGACTGGAAGAAACAATAAAGCACCTTGAGAAAAAGAAAACTGAAAATGATGAGGACATAATCGTCTTCAGGGAAAATAAAGCGAAGCTCGAAGCAGAGATTGAGGGGATAGAAAGGATAACAGGAAAGGGCATTGAGTTCAAGAGCGAAGGTAAAAATGAAATAATCAAAGACATGAGCAAGTTCAATAAGGAATTGCAAGAAGTGGAACGAAAAATCAATGATAAAAACCAAGAGATTAACAAGATTCATTCCCAGAGACAGGATTTGAGGAATAAAATTGCTGAAGCTACAAGCTCCAACAACTCTGGAGAACTGGAAAGCATGGACAAATCATTGAAAGAAGTAAAAGAACAACTTCTCAAGAATCAGGCAGAAGCGAAGGGGCTTGCTGCACAAATATCTGTACATACTGCGGAACTTGAAAAGATAAACAACATAATCAGCAATAATGAGAAAGAGAAAGTGAGTTTCAATGAAGAATTTACTGAATTAAAAAAAGAGGCTGAAGAGAAGAAGGCAAGCCTGAAAGAAGCTACGCAAAAGCAAAAGAAGTTCTATTCAGAATATCAGGGAATGTTCAAGAAAAGAGATAGACTGAAGAATTCTATTTCTCAGATAGACATGAGAATCATAAAGAAAGAAGAAAGAGCAAGACATAACATGGAAAAATATAATGATTGGTCAGTAAGGCTTGCTGAAAATGAAGGAGAGCTTGCTGGCTTGAAAAAAGAACAGAAAGAGTATGAAGGAGTACAATTGAGGAGGGGGATCAACCTTGATGAGCTCAATGGTGAAGTAAGATCCTTAGAAGCTTCCATAAGGGGGATGGGAAATGTGAACTTGAGGGCCTTGGAAGTATATGAAAAGGCGCAACAGGAATGCAATATTCTCCTTGAAAAATGTGAAACTCTGAAATCTGAGAAAGAAGAAGTTCTTGGCATGATGTATGAGATTGACAGTAAGAAGAAAGAGGTATTCATGAAAACATTCAGCCTTTTAGCAAAGAACTTTTCAGAGATTTTTTCAACACTCTCAACAAAGGGAAGCAAGGCGCATCTTAAGCTGGATAATGAGGAAGAGCCATTGGACGGTGGCATAAATATCGAAGTCAAGTTCGCTAACAACAAGTGTCTTGATCTGAAAAGCTTGTCAGGAGGAGAAAAGACCCTGGCAGCCCTAGCATTCATATTCTCTATCCAAGAATTTGATCCTGCCCCCTTCTATCTGATGGATGAAGTTGATGCAGCATTAGACAAAAAGAATTCAGAGCTATTGTCCAAATTGATAAGAAAGTATTCAGAGAATGCGCAATACATCACAATCTCGCATAATGATAGCGTTATAAGTGAAGCTAATGTCATTTATGGTGTCTCCATGCAAGATGGCGCTTCAAAGGTAGTAAGCTTAAAGGTTTAATTCTTTTTTTAGATGTTTCTTGAAATTCTTTGCATCCTTCTCTACCTTTTCCAAAATTTTTCGCCCCTTATAGAATTCTAACAACCCAACCTTTTGCATTTTAGGGCATAAATACATGTCTGGTTCTGTTTCTTTTAATTGCTGTCCTATTAGCTGCGCCTGCATGATGTCGAATGTAGCCATCAGGTTTGAAAAAAGATTTGTTTGCCTTTGAAGTGGCCTTTTAGGCAGGTATCCGCTTACAACATCAATAGCTATAAGATAATCGCAATGCTTTTTTACGATATTACAAGGCAAGGGATTGGTAATGCCTCCGTCTATTAGGATTTTTCCGTTGAGTTCTGCCGGCTTAAATATTCCGGGAATAGATATGCTCGCCCTGACTGCATCAGATAATTTCCCTTTCTCAAAAACAACAGACTTTTGTTTCCAAAGATCTGTTGCAACAATCTTTGTAGGGATTTTCAATCTTGAAAAGCTGTCTGTCTTTGCATGTTGTTTGAAAAAGTCCATTATCTTTGTGCCCTTGATAAGCCCTGTTTTCTTTTTCCAGTTAGGGTCAAGCAGTTTAGTGAGCTTTTTCAGATTCATATCTAGGATTACTTCTTGCATCTTTTCTGCACTAAGCCCTGAAGCATATAGTGCGCCAATGAAAGAACCTATGCTTGAACCCGAGATTATTGAAGGCTTAATATTAAGTTCATCCAAAACTTTCAAAAAAGCAATATGGGCAATGCCTTTTGCGCCTCCACTTCCTAAAACTAAACCTATCTTCTGCATTAATATTATTTAGGTTATAGAAATTAATAAACTTAACCATTAAGCATGCATGTCTGACTTGAAATCTGGAGTCAGGCCATAGACCTTAGGTCTCCTGTGGTTGATTATCTGCACTACGGACTGCTCTGTAAGGGTGCTTATCTGCTTGCCTACGCTACCTTCTGAAGAATTCAAAATCTGCGCAAGCTGTTTTGCTGTCCTATTACCTTCAAACAATAACAGAAGCATTCTTTTCTGCATAGGGCTAAATTCAGCAAGCCTTTGATCATTTATAGGCATGAGATTGTCAGGCAGCGTTGTGGGCTCTTCTAATTTTGCTAAATCCATAAGGCGTTCTGCCTTGCGTTTTACAAGAACTCCTTTTGCTGCATCATAAGTCATATCCTGTCCTTGAAGCCCAATACAAAGCTGTTCGCAATGTTCAAGTATCCTTCTTGGATTCTGCTTTGCCTCTTCAACAATCAATTCGATAATAGGGTCAGTAAAAGGATGACTTTTTTCAGTACGCAAATCAATAAGCTCTTTTGCAATTGGTTTGTTCAAGCCTGTTAGCCTTATAACTCTATCTCCAATCCTGCTTTTTAAGCTATCCGGGAATGCTAAAGTCTCTCCAATTTGTGCTATGACAACGCTTTTTATCCTGTTATGGTCCCAAAGGTTCTTAAGTTCTTTAGTGAATAATTCGTCACAATTATGTGCTTCATCCAAGAGCAATACTCTGTCACGGAAAATCTTCTTGCCCACTTTTTTTGCAAGCTTAAAAGAACCATCCAAATCCTCTGCATTAAAATAGATAATCTTATGCTTGAACCCGAACCTTCTTTTCAACCACTTTAACATTGAAGTCTTTCCAACACCCGGCCTGCCTGTTAGTAAGCAGATATCTCCAGAATTTACATACTCGAAAAGCAATTTCTTTTCGTTCTCTAAACCCAATAAGGCAGTTTGGTGTTTAATTGAAAATGGGTTCTCTTTCCAGCCATAATCCTTGTACCACATTATTTGTTCCCTCTTTTAATGGCAAAAAGTCAATTCTATTAATAAATCTTACTGTAATTCACTTTATTCTGATTGGCATTTTTTAAATAAAAAAGTGAGCCCTGGGAGATTTGAACTCCCGACCTCTGGCTTGCTTAGGCTGTACCAGCGGTTGCCATATAAGACCAGCGCTCTAATTGTCCAGCATGCCTGAAAGACATGTTCCAGACTGAGCTAAGGGCTCACTGCTAAGAAAAAGGAAGCTATGTTTTATTTAAATCTTTTGTGTTTGGAAGGCAAGGCTATTTAATCTAGGCTGTTGTGAACTTGTTTATTCCCCTTTAGGTTGAATACCTCGCAGCTTGCTGCGGTTTGCTTAACCACTTGCCACTTGACAAATGCTTACAAAAACTTTA
>CAZFZD010000025.1:0-11291 GCA_964522895.1 Candidatus Woesearchaeota archaeon
ATACAACTTTAGAGAGGACTTTCAGAGTAAACAATCCTCCAAGCATTTCAGACGTTGCATTGAGTTCAAGCTCTGGTTCCAACTTGACAACGGATAACATAACCGCTTCAGTAATTTCTAATGATGCAGATTCAGATGAAATAAGTCTAGCTTATGACTGGCGTTCTGACAAGAATTCTGAACAATTATTAGCAGATGGAGATATGGAAGCTGCTGGTGTTGGTGATTGGTCAGCAGTAAATGATGCTAACTTGACAAAACAAGGTGATGCTAAAGAAGGTAGCCAACTTTTAAGGGTGGAAAAAGACGGTACAAGTGATTTTCCTTATGCTCGACAATTTTTTATGACAACTGGCAAAACTTATAGGCTCACTGGTTGGGCAAGGGGTGATGGAAATACAAGACCACAAATCTATAACTCCGGGGGATTCTATGTGTGGACAGGGACAACTTCAACTGATTGGCAGTACTTTGATGAAATCTTTGTATCTCAAAATACATATTTAGGATTTATGGCACGACTAATATCTGCTGATGATACTAATTTTGCAGAGTTTGATGACGTTTCAGTAAAAGAAGTCAAATCTGATGCAGTACTGAACATGCCGTTTAATGTGAACGGTTCCAATGAAGATTACACTAATGTCAAAGATTACACGACATATAGCAATAATGGAACCTTGAATGCGGCAATCTGGAACTCAAGCTGCAATGCCTTTAATGAATCAATGGGTTGCTATCAATTCTATGGAAATGAGGATATTACTGTAGCAGATGACGCTTCCTTGGATCTTACTGCTAATCTCACAATGGAAGCTTGGGTAAAGCCTGGAGGTAGTCAGACAGCCGGTCCAACTTTTAAGACAATACTTACAAAAGGTGGATTATGGGATAATACTGGCGGAACATATGATGGTGCATACCAATTATACTGGAACGGCGGTTCAGACCAATATATTGGCTATATGAGGTGGGGTACAGGACAATACAACCACACAGGATTATTTGTCTCTGGAACTGAAGAAGTATGGACTCATGTTGTCGTAACGCTTGAAGCCAACAATCTTACAATGTACTTGAATGCGGTTCCAGAAGATTCAATCCTGATGAGCAACAGCACTACAGGAGACATATCAACAATTAACAGCAACAGCTATGACCTGCAGATTGGAGCAACAACAACTGATGGTACAAGGGAATTCAACGGTTCAATTGACAATGTCAGGGTTTGGAACCGTACATTAAGCAGTGATGAGATTGCAATGCACTACAACAATGGAGCAGGAATGTACAACCGGACGCATTCATCTGTAACAAGCAAGGAGGAAGCATGGGTTGTACAAGTCACACCATTTGATGAATATGAAGAAGGTGACAGTTATCAAAGCGGTGACATGATTATTGATGAGTCAGTGGCTGCTGTAAACCTAACATCGCCTGAATCTAACTGGTATGTGAATGATACTGCAATCTTAGAATGTGATGGCTCAAGTTCAATTCCATTGACTTCAGTCACTTTATATCATAACTATTCAGGAACATGGGCTGCAAACCAAACTATATCATTGAGCACCACAAGCTATGAAGCCAACTTTTCCTTACCTAACTTGTACACAGAGAAGAACTTTGTCTGGAATTGTCGTTATTGCGATGCAGAAGATTGCTACTTTGCTGATTCAAACAACACTCTGCATATTGATTTGACAAAGCCTGCGATAGAATACAAGAATCCTACGCCTGATAACAGCACAAGAGTCTCAACTTTTGAGAATGCTGCTTATGTGAATGTCTCAACTTCAGACGCTTCAAACAATTATTCTGCATTCATCGATTGGAACAGGAGTTTGGTTGGATGGTGGAGATTAGAAGATGAAGGCGGTACAACATTCAGCGACAGCTCTACATGGGGTAATGATGGTAGTTGCACAAATTGTCCTAACTTAACTACTGGAATGCGAGGCAAGGGTTACAAGTTTGATGGCGTGGATGATGAACTAACATTCTCAACAACTAATCTTAACATGCGAAACAAAAATTTCGCTGTTGAAGCATGGATAAAACCCGATTCAGTTCAATCTGGAGTGGTCGTCACAGGTGGTCTTGGTAATTCAACATCAGGATGGGTAATAGCGTTATATACAACAGACCAAATAATGTTCCAAATAAGATATGGTACTATGTGGAAACGTAGTTACACAACATACACACCAGGTGAATGGATACACGTAGTAGGTGTTTATGATAATTCCACTAGCACTCCCTATTTATACATAGATGGTGAAAGAAAAGTAAGTGTAACCTCACAATATTATGGTCCAGCATATGATACTGACTTTTACATAGGTAGTAGGGGTTCCGATAAATACTTCAATGGAACAATAGATGAATTAATGATATTTGATAGAGTACTTTCTGAACAGGAAATCAATGCAACATACAACGCAGGAAGCTATAGATTAGAAAACAATTTCACTTCACTTGATTCAGGAGAATACAGCTATAAGGCATATGTGGTTGACCAGGCAGGGAACTTGAATGAGACTTTGGAAAGGACGTTCAGAGTAAACAATCCGCCAAGCATTTCAGACGTTGCATTAAGTTCAAGCTCTGGTTCCAACTTGACTACTGATAACATAACAGCTTCAGTCACTTCTACAGATGCTGACGGCGATGATGTAGTATTTGCTTATGACTGGAGAGAATCAGGAGTTTCAGATGCATTGCTGAACATGCCGTTCAATGTGAATGGTTCTAATGCAGATTACACTAATGTCAAGGATTACAGTACATGGGGAAATAATGGCACGTTAAGTGATGGAAGCAACACAACTGAATTCCCTAGATGGAACACTAGCTGCAATGCCTTCAGTGGTTCTAGAGGATGTTATGAGTTTGATGGGGTGGACGATGCAATTTTTGTAAATGATGATGACTCATTAAGCCCCGCAACAATCTCTGTAATGGCGTGGATTAGTCCTGCAGTGAGCCACGATGGCGCAATAACCTGGAAATCGGGTGATTTCCTCTTCAGAACAGTAAACGATGACACACTTTTAGCCAGACTTTATAACGAGACAGGAGATATCAGCGAATGGACCTCCTCTTCTGGTACAGTAAACCTGAACCAATGGAACCATGTGGCCTTTACTTGGAATGGCTCTATGATAAAATACTTTATCAACGGCAACGAGGATACCACAACGGTAAGCGCTACCGGAAATTATCTGCAAAATAGCAGTAACAATTTGCTTTTGGGATATTACTCTACAATGCGCTTCAACGGCTCAATTGACCAGATAAATATCTTTGACAGGGTCTTAACAAAAGAAGAAATCCAAATGCTCTACAATGACGGCAATGGAATGTACAACAGGACACATTCTGATGCTACAGACTACGGAGAGACTTGGACAGTAGTAGTAACCCCTTCAGACAAGTATGAAGAAGGAAATCCTGTAGAAAGTGATGAGATGGCTTTCAATGAAAAGCCAAGCAAGCCAATCCTTGTCTCGCCAACACACGGAAACATCACTTTAACAAACCGTTCTGTCAAGTTCGACTGGATGGAAAGCACAGACCCTGAATCAGACCCAATAACCTACAATCTTACAATAAAATGCTATGCGACAGCAGGCGAATCTTGCAGCCCGTCAGATGACAGGGAATACGGAGGAATAACAGCAACAAGCTACAACCTTACAGAAGACAATGAATTAAGGTATCTAAGGGACGACAATTACTACTACAACTGGTCTGTAACCGCACATGACGGCTTCCAATACGGTGAGACAAGCAACCAAAGCAACTTCTCAATAATCTCAGAAGTGATCATAGCCATGATCAATGACAGCGTTGACTTCGGCAGCTTGAACATAAATGATGTTGCAAACACAAGCGACAGGAATCCTGAACCGCTTACAATAGAAAACCGGGGCAACGTGCTTACTGACATAAACCTGTCTTCAGCAACACAGCTTTTCACAACAGGAAGCTTCCCGAGCAGCAATTACCAGTATAAGATTGATGAGAACCCTAACTATGCAGGAGCATTCAACACTGGAGAGAGCCAGACAAGCTGGTCAAATGTGCCTGACGTGAATACGAGCATAATCAGCGAGCTTAATTACAGTTCCAGCAAGGACAAAGCAGACATACACGTCCATATTGAAGTTCCGCCAAATGAAGGGGCTGGAGACAAGGATTCCATTTTGACATTCGTGGGGTGGTACGCATGAACAGGCTAATGCGTAACATCCTGATGATCGCAATCCTTACAATTATCATGGCACAAATGGGATTAGCTATTGGAGTGAGCCCTGCAAGGCAAACAATCAATTTCGAGCCTAACTCAGAGCATACTGTCAGTTTCAACATAATAAACGACCAGAAGAAAGACATGGAATTATTCTTAGAGGTAACTGGAGATGCTGAAGGTGCTGACGTATACTTGAAGAAACAAATCGTGGAAGTGAGCGCTGAAGAAGACAGGAAAGAGATAAGCTACAGGGTAAAACTTCCTGAAAGCTTCAACTCACCAGGAACCAAGGAATTGAGGCTTGTCATAAAAGAGATGCCTGACCAGGATTCTGACCAGCCGATTCACATTGGAACGCTTGTAGGCGTAGTGCACCAGCTAAGGATAAAAGTGCCTTACGAAGGCAAGTACCTGAATGTCGATGAGATGGAAATCAATGAGGCTAAACCTGGAAAAACTGTAAGCTTCATATTGCCAGTTAACAATCTTGGAACTGAAACTCTGGAAAGCGTAAAGGCAGACATAGAAATACTCGGACCAACCAATGAAGTGATTTCTGAAGTTGAAACGCAGGAGATAAGCCTTGGACCTAAGAAAAGGCAATTATTGAAAGCATACTGGAAAGCTGACGTAAACCCTGGAAAGTATTATGCAGTAGCAAAAGTGGATTATGACGGCAAGAGCGACAGGACAGAGAAAGTATTCAATGTCGGGGACTTAGGAATTGAGATACTGGACATCATCACAGAAGACTATGAGCTGGGAGAGATTGCAAAGATTAACTTCTTGTTAAAAAGCACGTGGAACGAGAAATTAAGCAACATCTATGCTGAACTCTTCATCAAGGACAAGGATGGCGATGATGTGGCTACTGTCAAGTCAGCTTCAATAGACCTTGAACCAGGAGAAGATGGCACTCTCACAACATACTGGGACACTGCAGGGCTTGAAGAGGGCAAGTATCTTGCTAACATGAAACTTTATTCAGCAGAATCTTCTATTGAAAGGCAGTTCGAGATTACATTGGCATTGACACAGCTTTCAACAAACATGCTTGGTGCAACTGCAAGGGCTACAGGATTGGGAGAGCCAAACCTCGGCAAGACCATATTGACAGCAGTCATAATACTCTTGATACTGGTCAACATCTCATGGTTCTTCTTCTTCAAGAAAAGGATGCCAAAAGGCAAAGGTTCTATAGATACTGTAATAAAAGGTCCTGAAAGGACAGGCAAGGAAAACCTAAAAGACCTTCATAGCAAGATAAACAGGCTTCATAACAATCTGAAAAAGACTAAAAACTATGAGAAAGAGCTTGACAACAAGGTTGCAAGATATAAGAAGATGTACAAATCTGGCGAAATAACATATGGAGAGTACGAGTATCTGCTTAACCAAGCCTTAAAAGGTAAAAGCATAGATGAATGGAGAAGATATTACAGGAACTACAATGCAGAGACAAAGGATACTATCGCAAGGCTGAAAAAAGAGGCAGAGAAAGCCAATAAGAAATGAGTGCTATAGGATTAACTACTGAATTATTTCGCTAAGCTTATTAACAAATTCTCTCGCGTCTCTCAATATTCTTTTAGCTTCCTTAATACCATATCTCCTGGAAAGAGTATATTGAACACTAACTCTGCCCTTTAATGCTTGATCAAGCTTTTGGATATCTTCTCTTCCAAAACTCGCATTTTCAATCATACTAATATATTTTCTTTGCAATAGGTTTTTTTCAAGGCAATAATAATATTCCAATGCTATAATAGTAGACCTGTGTGTTGAAGATTTTATTCCTGCCTTAGCTAAAGCCGAAGTTGCTGCCAAATACATAGCATAGTAAGAGGAAATGATAATCCAATCATGGTACTCGCTCTTAAAAGAAATGCCTAATGTTTTCTTAATCTCATTATCTTTTGACAATAGGTCCAAAACGCCCGCCAATTCGAGATTATGCAGAGCCTTCCTTAAATAACCTTGCGCAAATCTTTCTTCATTAGAATCTATCCTAAGAGCATATTCTTTAATCAATCTCTTATATTCATTTTTTAGTTCTTTTTTCGACAAATTCATTTTGCATTAAAAACATCCAACCAATATTGATAAGGTCCTTTTAAAATCACATGATTTAATAATGTTTCTTTTGCAACATTGTACTCATTATTTATAATCATTTCTTTGTGTTCATTACTGCTAACAATAATTGGATTAATATTTACTCCTCCTCTTAACTGGCTGCTTTTAATAATGCCGATTATAGAACTCTTAATATTGTTAACATAATTTTCTTTTTGTTCATTGCCCCACTCACCAATAACATTTGGGATGTCATAAACAACAAATAAATCCAAATCACTAGCTTTATGCTGTATTCCTTTAGCATAACTGCCAAAAACCAATACTGTTTTCAAATCATTAATCCCTTTTATATCTGAAATAAGCTCTTTTAGCACAGTCAAAAGAACGCCTTTTAATTTGCTAAAAAATAGGTCAAATTTCCTTGTTTCAATATAAGAAAGCAATGAAACTGTTTTTTCATTAGCACCATTAATTTGGATTTGACTAGCCATCCCATATTTTTTCTTTGTAAGAATACCTTGTCGAACTAATCTATCCACATTTCTATAAACGGTAGCATAATTTGTTTTAAACTTATTCTTGACTAAATTTTCCTTAATTTTTTCTATTGTAAAGAGCTTAAAAGGAGTTTTGGACAATAATTCCACAATTCTTAAGCTGATTTCTGTGATTTTCTCATTTTGTATAGTATTATTCATATTAAGAATAGTATTATTCATTTTTTATAAAGATTTCGTTTTATTCCCTTTTAGGTTGAATACCTCGCAGCTTGCTGCGGCTGGGAGGCTTCACTAAAATATTAATAAAGAGGCAAAGAAAGCCAATAAGAAATGAGTGCTATAGAAAACAAACATATGGTGCCTGTTACATTCAAGTAATATATGTTACAAAAAAGTTCTGAAGATATTTACTATGATTATAATCCATAGAAAACGAAAGCTTTATATAGATTATAATCCAACTAAATTTCATGGTAATTGAAATACTCTCCAAAATCAATCCCTGGTGGTCAGGAAAAAACAGGAAAACAGGAATACAAAGGGAAGCATATCTCAAAAAGATAAGGAAATATATCAGCACCAAAGAGATTACTATTTTAACAGGCGTAAGAAGGGCAGGGAAAACCACGCTTCTGCTGCAGATAATTTCAAACCTTATCGAAAAGGGAATAGATCCAAAACAAATCCTGTTTGTAAATTTTGACGAAGCAGATATTGCAGCTTTGGAAAACCCAATTAAACAGGTCTTGGATGCATATAAGCAAAATGTGTGTAATGGTGAAAAAACAGCTTATCTTTTTTTTGACGAAATCCAGAATATCAAAGGATGGGAAAGGTGGGCAAAAAGCATATATGACGAAGGACAGCACAGGCTAATCATCTCAGGTTCACAACTGCTTGATAACAGACTTGCAACGTTAATCAGCGGAAGGTACCTGAGAGTAAGTATCTTTCCATTGGATTTCAGTGAATTCCTGCAGTTTAAGAATATTCAATTCTCTAACAAACTCGATATGGCCTCTAAAAAAGACAACATAATCAGGATTCTGCGTGAATTCCTTCACTATGGAGGATTCCCAAGGATTTGCCTGGAAAATGATAAGACACTCAAAAAGGAAATCCTAAAAAATTATTATGAAAGCATTATCTACAGAGACATATTGCTTATGCACAAGATAAGGCAAACGAGGCTTATGAAAGAACTGATTTATTACCTTACTTCCAACTTTACTGGAGCTTACTCATACTCAAAGCTAAGCAAAAATCTCTCTGCAGATTTCCTGACAATCAAAGAATATTTCTCGTACATAGAGCAATCTAAAGCATTTTTTGAGGTGCCTTTCTTCAGTTATTCTCTCAAAACACAAAACCGCAACAACAAAAAGAGCTACTGCATAGACAATGGTCTCAGAAATGCGATAAGCTTTAAGTTCTCAAAAGATGAAGGCAGGCTTGCCGAAAATCTCGCTTTTATCGAGCTAAAAAGGAGAGGTAAGGAAGTATACTATTGGCAAGGAAAGGGAGAAGTGGATTTTGTAGTGAAAAATAAGGATAATTGCCTTGAAGCAATCAATATAAGTTATACAAACGACATTAGAGAGAGGGAAATAAGTGCACTGCTAGAATTCAAGAAGCAATTCAAAAAAACAAAATCACTAACAATCCTTACTAAAGATCTTGAGAAGAAAGAAAAGAATATTAATTTTGTACCTCTTTGGAAATGGCTCCTATAACTCCCAACACAAAAGCAAAAGAGGCAGAGAAAGCCAATAAGAAGTGAAACTTATCAATCACTCCAAAAATATGATCCTAGTAAATCCTTCCAGCCGCAGTATTCAAGCCAAAACGGAATAAAAAGATTTAAATATATTCAGTTACTGAATTATTCACTAAGTGACTAAAAATGGAATTTGTCAATCGGAAAAATGAATTAAAGTTCATCAAGGAATGCGAAGACCTGTCAATGAAAAAGCTGTTCAGCCTGTGTATCTATGGTCTAAGGAGGGTCGGGAAAACAAGACTGATCCTAAAATCGTTGAAAAAGGATGATTTGTATTTTTTTGTAAACAAGGATAAGATAAGCAGCAGTCTTTTGAAGGAATTTGAAGATTCACTGAAAAGCCGCAAGATATTGACTGAATTGGAATCACTCAGGGACTGGGATGAATTTTTTGAAATATTATTCGAGAGGTTCAAAGGTAAAATAGTATTTGATGAATTCCAGAATTTTTTATATGTTGACAGGGCTGTTTTCGGAATATTGCAGAAAAATATAGACTTACATGAAAATAAAAAAGGTATTCTTATGGTCTTTTCTGGCTCAACAGTTGGGCTTATCAAGAAAATCTTTTTTGATAGGAAAGAGCCATTATATGGGAGGCTTAAAAGGAGGATGGAGCTAAAGCCTCTTTCTTTTTATGATGTTGTTCAAGTCTGCAACAAACTAGCGATAAAGGATATGGAAGATATAATCGCTCTTTATGCAGTCTTTGGAGGTTTCCCCCAGTATTACGTGGCTATTGAAGATGAAGGGTTAAACGGCAAGAGAGCAGATGAAATATTTGAAAGATTTTTTTTCATGGAAAATGCTGTTTTTGAAGATGAAGTAAGCACCATACTTTCACTTGAATTTGGAAAAAGGAGAGGTATTTATTACGCTATCCTGACTGCAATAGCAAATGGTAACACAAGAATTAGTGAAATTGCATCTTATTTAAGGAAAAAAGAGACATCATTAACTAGGCAGATAAATGAGCTTGTGAACTATTTTGATATGGTGGGTATAAAAAAACAGGTTTTTGGCTCAAAGACAATCATGCACATCAAACACCCCTTGATAGATTTCTGGTTCAGATATTTCTATAGGGATCTTTCCAGGTACAAGATTAGAGAAAAATTATTGCTTGACAAGATTAGGAAAAATCTAGGCTCATACATTGGCAATAGTTTTGAGAAAATCTGTGAGCAAATCCTGATTAATTGGAAAATCGTCCCATTCGAGATTACAAGTATGGGCACACAATGGGGCAAGTTTAAGGGAGAGAAAGGCAAGAATACTTATGAGATTGACATTCTTGCTACAAATGAAGAAAAAAACGAGATTCTATTTGGAGAATGCAAATGGAAAGAGAAAATTAATGCTGAAAAAATTGCAATGGAATTGATTGAAAAAGCTGGATATGTTGATTGGCCAAGCAAAAAAGAGAAAGAAAACAGAAAAGATATATATGTTATATTTGCCAAGTCATTCAAAAGGAAAATCAATGATGTCAATGGAAAGAAGATTTATTGCTTTGATTTGAGAGATATAGGAAAAATTGTGAAGAAAAAGTGAATCCGATAGGAACAACTTTTTCCATCTGTTGGCAAGAAAACCCACAATCTTACTGAACTAGAAGTGAAGCTTGTCAACCACTTCAAAAATAGAAGTAATCACTCCAAAAATAGAAGTATTTATAAATAAGCCATACTTTTATTCTTTAACATGCGACCAGAATACAAAGTTTACGAAGTATACTTCAAAAGCAAAAAAAGCAAACTATATTTTAATGAAATAAAAGAAATTTCAAAATTATCAGACAGTTCTCTAGCCAATACTCTTAACAAACTTACTAAAAATAGAATCCTTTACAAAGAAAAAACAAAATCCAACACATTTTATAAAATAAAGAACAAAAAAATAATTGCCTTAAAATTTTCAGAATTAGCAGTACAAAAATTTAATACACTCAATAGAGAAATAAAAATTCCACTAAAAAATTTTTTAAAAAATATGTCTCAAGAGATTAAAACCATTATCCTTTTTGGTTCGGTAGCAAGAAAGCAGGAACAAAAAGAAAGCGATATTGACTTATTAATAATTACAGATAAGCCAATTGACCTAAAACAGAATAAAAAAGAAGCAGAAATGACTTCAAAGCATTATCTCTCAATATTCCAGGCAACTCTGAAGCAATTCAGGGAAAGTAAGGATGACATCATCATACAAGCGAAAAAAACAGGATTCCCTATTTACAAAGAGCAAAATTTTTACGAAGAGATATTAACTGATTAATAAGAACGCATAAGCATTTTTTGTAATTTATAATATCTCCGAAATTTTTTTCATAGTTCCGGAAAAGAATTCTTAAAATTGAATAAAACTATTTAAGATATTAACAAAAACTATTTTTCATAAACTAAATGGAAATTTAGGCTAGATTACGTACAAAATTAAAGGAGAGATTATATGAAGATTGATAAGCTATTTTCAGATAAAAAATATTTAGAAAAAGAAATAGGATTTTTTATAAATAAAAAACATATTAAGATTATGCCGAAAAATAAAGAATTAGCAATATCCCATCTTAAAAAGAGCAGACATAATCTAAAATTTTATAATCTAAATAAAAAACAACATAAGTTTAACTTAGTTGCGGGAAGTCCTCTTGACTTGGCTGGGGGATGAGAGCAACAAA
>CAZFZD010000026.1:0-11200 GCA_964522895.1 Candidatus Woesearchaeota archaeon
AGCCGCGAAGCGGACTGAAATCCGCCAAAAATCACTTAAGAATCAGACAGTGCCCATTTATTGCGTTTTGGGTTGAATGCCCCGCAGCTTGCTGCGGCTGGGAGGCTTCACTGCAGCAATGGATTCTTTAACTGCACTCTTCTTTGCTTTGCCATGCTCAAAAGCTTTTTCCTTGCTTTCTGATAGCTTGGATCTCTAAAATTATAAGGTTCGGTATTATAGAAGCGCACAAGGAAATCAATGTTTCTAGAGCTGTCCCAATATTTGTCAGGAAGCTCAGGCTTTTCATCACATGCTGAAGCCTCTAACTCAATCCTTATCTTTGCCATCCTCTTATAGAAATTATTTGCCTTATTCTCCAGATCATTAAGCTTTTCTTCTAATTTCATAAACTTTTTTCTTGTAGAGAATATGCTCTTTGGATTAAATTTCCTAAATTCATCTAACAGGCCCTGATACTGGCCGATGAATTCATATTCCTTGTCTGAAATGTCAAATTTTACCATTTTTTGGAATATGATTTTGAATTTTACCCTTTATAAGATTTACTGTTAAGAAAAACGCAACAGGAAACTGAGATTGTTATACTACTCCTGCCTTGGCTGGCTCAAGCTTTCCTCAGCTTCGTTACCCCACAAGCGCCACCACCAAAAATTAAGGCTGCTCCATTCCTGGCCTGACCTGGTTCAATTTGATGACGACCCTGTGGGACGAAACGTCAACGTACGGCTTGAGACCAAAACAGGAATAATATCCCGCTCCCAGCATTCAACTCCGCCATAAGGTTCATTTGCGGTTACAGAGTAGAACCAGCACTCCAGTCTATCCTGCTGCAATCTGACCTACTAAATGTAGCTTTATAAGACTTTCGTAATTATCAAAATAGTTAGAATTAAACAAATCAAGCCCTTCCTTGCCTGATTCTCTTTTCTCTTCTCATACGCTTACGCTGCCATTTCCAGCGCATCTGTTTCTTCTTTTTCCAACGTCTTGAACTTCTTTTCATTCTCTATGCTTGTTTTGGATTATGTCATCCTTTTTAAATGTATCTGCCCCGGACGAGATTCGAACTCGTGTCACTGCCTCGAGAGGGCAGTATGATTGACCGGGCTACACTACCGGGGCTCAGCTAAAAAGGAAATTTAAGATATTTTTAAAGTTATCTAATTCTTGAACTTATCAGATAATTATATAAATGAGCTGGAATTTGGTAATTGAGAGGTCATAATAATGGTTAAGGCAATAATATTCGATTTCTGGGGCACATTAGCCAACAACGGCATAAGATCCCCATTGAGGCAGACATACAAGATGCTGGGCTTATACAGATACAGCTTTCCTGAATTCGTAAAACGCTTTGAAAAGGTTTTCATGACAAAAAAGTTTGATACTCTTGATGAAGCATTCAGAGAAATCTGCGATTATTTTAATATTAATTGCAGGGATGATTTATTGGATAGATGGATTGGAATGTGGAACAAGAACTGGATGCTTGCAGAGCTTTACGAAGACACTATTGAAGGCCTTCAGGAATTAAAGGACAAAGGATACAAACTGGCGCTTGTGTCAAATACTGACAATTTCTCAATAGAAAAAGTGCTTGACAAGTTTGACTTGAATAAGTTCTTTGATGCAATAGTCTTTTCGTTTGAATGCGGCTTTGTCAAGAACGATCCCGAAATGTTTGACTTGGTCTGTGAAAAATTAGGCATTGACAAGAGCAAGGCGCTTATGGTAGGAGACAGCCCTGAGACAGACATAAAGGGAGCAGAAGATGCAGGAGTGGCTGCTCTTTTGATTGACAGGAAAGACAGAAGAGCAGTTGAGAATAAGATTATTGATTTGTCAGGCGTCCAAAGATTTACTGAGAAACAATAATTTTATAAATGCCGTTTTTTCTTTTATTGATTGCCGAGAACACAGCTTTTAGCTGCCGAGGTCGCATAACCTGGTAGTGCGCCAGATTTTATTATGAATAATAAAAGGCGAACCTGGAAAGCTGGTTTCCGTATGGATGTGAGGGTTCAAATCCCTCCCTCGGCGTTTCTATTCCTTCTATTTCTCTTAATACGTGAGGATACTCTAAAAATACTTTTTCATTTATTGGGGCTAAGCCATTAAGTCATTTATAATTTTCTAATAACAGAAATAGTTGCCACATTTACTAATGAAAAATTACTAATCCCTGGTATAAAGGTCCAAAAAAGGGTTATTTTTCCAATTTAATGATGCACCGCTATTGACTACCCAAGTCTTGCCTTCCAATAAGTTCTCAACTTTATCCCATACCAACGCATAATCAGCATCACGGCTTCCTTCTGACAAGTTTAAAGTATGTAATCCCTCAAATTCTATAGAACCATTAGGGCTTCTTGCAAGAACCAGCCTTTTTTCCAAATCAAAACGAACAGGTTCATCAAATATTACCGCCTCAGTCTCTGAAGGAGTCGTTGCGTTCCCAAAATAAACAGATGCTTTTCCATCATAATTTACATCAATTGCTCCCGCCCATTCATTTTTGTTAATCTTAATGAACCCTTCTGATAATCCGACAGGATATAAGCCCCGAAATCTTACACAATTGAATTCTTCCATATCAATCCCTTCTGGCTTTTTATCAATGCAAAATACAGGTACTGCTGCATAGTCTGCAAAGCCCGGGTTTAAGACTGCTCCAAAAACAAAGAGCCTATCGAGAGTCCTTTCATCTGCCCTTGATTTTCTAAAGATTTCAGCCCTTTCAGTCTCAGGAGAATCGCCAACAATGACTTTTAGAAATGAACTCTTAGGTGTCAGGATTTTTCTTATTTCTGTAACTATGCCTTCAGTCTGTTGGAATGAGTGCTGCAGATCAATGCCTCTATAGGGATAAGTTTGACCGTTTTCATTCCCTAAAGAATAAACTAAATCCAGCCTATCTACCAAATCTAAAGGTAAATCCCCATCTCTATCAAATAATGCTAATCCTTGAGTAAGCTTGTCCCAATCAGCCATATACCTAAAATGGAAGCTTAATTTATATGTATTTCTAAAAGAACTTATAGCAAAGTTTTTAAATTAGATATTTATCACTCAATTATGGTATTTTTTAAGAAAATGCTTATGGCGATGGGGGCGATAGGAACCTTGCTTTCTGGCCCCACTGTGACTGCAAATGAAAAGCTTGAGCAAAAGATAGAAGAGATAAAGCCTATTGAGAAGAATCAAAATAAGATAAAAAGCTGGAATATACTAGAAGCAGACATAAGAACAGATGTTTCAACGTATTTCAAGCTGCCCAAATTCATAAACCTGAATTTAGATGGTTCCTTGAGCGGCAAGGGATTCAGATGGAAAACAAATGATACTGATTTCTCATACAACAACATAAGAATTTTTGATTATTTCAAGAGCCTGGAAAACATTGGAAACACTTACATGAAAGATTTAAAGATTGGAGGCGATACTCTTGAAAATTTTCTTGACATATATAACTCTGAAAAGGATATCCTGGGAGATACGATTGTAAGGCATATAAGCCATTTCAAGCAGGACATACTGGATATATATGACGAACAATACTCAGAGGATTTCATTTATGGTTTGATAAAAAGCATGATAAAGAACGATGTTGACGAATATTTGGATAAGAAAAATGTAGAGGCTTGGCAGAGAGAGGAAACAAGGGAAGTTGTAGAAGATTTTCTTGAAGACATGGAGTATGCGTTAAAAGATACTGAAACTGACGACATCATCAAGGGAGTGCTTGACTATGATCCGTTTGACAGCATTACGCTGAAAGAGAAAAGCCTCAGGGAAATTATAGACATTGCAAAGGGCTTTGGCAACCTGATGAAAACAGAAATGACAGATAACAGGCTTAAGGCAAGATTGGACATTCAGGGTAAAGGGCAGGCAAAAGCGAGCATGGCATTCTCATACAAGGCCAGGTTGAATGACGAAGTAAAGAATTTCACGCATATTTTGGATACAGACTTGGGATGCTTTGGAAAAGCAAATTTCATGCTGGACATGCGGGCAAGCCCAGGGACAAAGCTTTCTGAAACTTTAGGGATAGACCCTCTGACAGTATTTCTTTATGACTTATCTGATATCGATATAAGGCTGAAAGATATTGAACTTGAATCAATGCTGAAGATAAGGTCTGAAGTCTATCAAAAGATGTCTGAGGCTTTCGAGCTTTCTGAAGATTTGAAGGATGGAAAAGCGGGAGCAGGAATAATTTATTTGGATGAAAAGATCCATCAGCAATTGGCCAAATTGAACATCGCTTCCAAACTCTACTCAAAGGATTTTCACATGGACTGGAATTACAGGGAATCCTGGCAGAATGTTGATGAAGAGCTCCAAAGGAACCTTATTTATCTGTTCGCAAAAGAGGACAAAAAAGATTTTTGGTACTTTGCCAGCTTGGGCCTGGAGATCTTTTCAGACAATTACAGGAAAATAGAGAAAAAGATGGACAAAAAAGTTCTTTATTTGGATTATGAGAATCAGAAAGATGTTGATTTTTTGCCAAGGATAAATTTGGGATTAGGCATAAAGGGGAAAGAATTTTCGCCGTTTGTAGTGGTTAAGAGCTTTCCTTATTCCTCTGTAAAAGCAGGTGCGTTAATCACTTTGCCTTATGTCTCAAGCAAGGTTTCGATGCAGGCAAACCTTGAAGACGAAAGAAGGAAAAGGCAATTGATACATCCCTTCGCACCCAAGACAAAATTTAGCATGGAAACCATAGCCACCTTGTTTGGAGATGAAAAACAAAATGTCAAGGACTATCTTATTTCCCAGGAACAGCTGGCAGCATCCCCATTGCCGGGCAAGGAAAGCTTGGACAGCAAGGAACTGAAAAAGCTTTATTCAACGCTTGATAACCTTGTCCTTAACATGAAATATTCAGGCAGCCAAGGCTCAATAAATACCATCTATTGTGCTCCGTCAAGCTTTTTTATAGGGGGCGGCTATTTCAATGATTTCAAGGAAAACCTTCACGGAGTTAATTTAATCATAGGATATGATAGCTTGCTGTTGAAAGCAAGATACGGCTATGCTGACAAGAGAGGGCATTATTCTCATCTTGCCAACCTTTCTGCAAGCGGAACGATAAAAGATAATTTCATGATTAATCTGGACTTGAGAAGCTTTTTGCTGAAGAATACGGAAGCAAGATACGCTGGGATTGCTTATGGCAATGATGATATACAAGCAACATTGAATTTCATAGGCACATTCTGATCATTTCAAGACTTTTCCTGTCTCTAAGTACCATAAGTAAAGGTCGAGCTCTCCCATGCTCATTTTTAATCTTTTTGATATGCCTAAAAGCATTTTTTCAATTTCCAAATATTTTTTTCTGCTTAGGCATTTGGGCTTTTCAATCAACCCATTATCCGCTAATACATCCATTATATGAAAATCAATTATGGAGTAATCAAGATAACCTATGTTCCGCAAGAAGTGGCTTGCCTCTTTCATGCCAAGCCCTTTTACATTCTTAACAAGGAATTCTCTTTTATCAGAACTTTGCCTCATCTCATTGAAATTAATGCCTCGGGCATCAGCTATATACTTAGCCCTTGCATTAGGAAACCTATGCCCCAGTTCCTTAAGCCTTTTTTTGAGAATTTTTTCCGGGAAGTTTTTGAAACCATCGCCTATCGCTTCCTGTATCTTTATAGCCCTTTCAGCATTGAAG
The DNA here is from genome assembly GCA_964522895.1 of Candidatus Woesearchaeota archaeon. Lineage (GTDB taxonomy): Archaea > Nanobdellota > Nanobdellia > SCGC-AAA011-G17 > GW2011-AR17 > JAHIMK01. The sequence goes on from CAZFZD010000026.1 coordinate 5,693, forward strand.
TTTGCAGTCATCAGACAGAAACTAAGTTCGTTAAAGAGCTTTTTATCAGGAAATTGCCTGAATTCATTTATCCTGCTCTCAATTATCCTGCTTACTGGCTTTTTCTGCAATTTCTTTAGCTGTTTTAATAGCATAGGATGGCATGGAAGATTGAGATTTATAATGCTTTTTGTTTATTCCCCAAAAAGATACGAAAACTTAATTAATAAGAAAAGCTTAACTTTAATAATATGGAACCGAAAATAAAGTTTGTTTGTGAGAACTGCCGGTTTAAATTCTCAAGGCCTAAGACATGGAAAGAAAGGATTTGCCCTTTCTGCGGTAAGAAAGAATCTGTCCATGAAGAGCTTTCAGTAGCAGAATTAGTTGAAGATATAGACAATTTAATCTGAATTCTTTTTGATAAAATTTACCATCTCCGTGTTGCCGCTCGCTTCATAAGCCTTCAATGCAAGATTGAATTCTCCTGCCTTAATGCACAGGCTTGCTCCATGTTCAATCTTCTCTTTATGGCCTGAATAGATATAAGCGAAAGTGGCTTCCCTGAACTTATTCAATTGCATCAGATTATCGCCAAAATCCACAAGAAGCTGCTTATTATCTATGTAAGACAAGGATTTTATCGCATTGCTGAAATCTCCTTTCCTGAAAAAAGCGCGTGCTGCGCTAGAAAAAACTTTCTCTTTCAATTCATTTGGCAGCATACTAGCGTCAAACTTATCCAATCCTTGGCTCAATATCCATCTTACCAAAGTATCTTCAAGCTGCGGCATTAACTTAACCTTTCGTCAATCCCTTTGCCTTCTGTTTTCTGTTGTTCTGCAGCTTTCTGAGCTTCCTTTATTTCAGCTTCAAAATCAACGCCTAATTCTTTCAATGCGTCAATGTGCGCCTTAATGAACTGCCTTACAACATTCATCATCTGCATAAATGCTTCCTGCTCTTTCAATAGGACTGTCAATGCCCCCCTATGATAAGCAACCTTTTCTTCTTTTGATTCCATTTTTTACCTCCTAAAGCTTAGAAAACACACTTCATTAATAAATTATTCTGTAATCTGCAACAAAAAGCTTATAAAAGGGTTCATTCCAATTATTAAAAAGATGGCGGCTGTAGTATAGTGGTTAGAATACAAGGTTGTGGTCCTTGAGACGGGGGTTCGATTCTCCCCAGCCGCCCTTCATTATAACTTTGCAATTAGGACTTTCTTTTCCTTCCCAGAAGACATCTCTCTTATGGTAACTTTTTTCTGCTTAAGGTCTTTTTGGCCGACTATAACAATCTTTGATGCGCCGACAGCGTCAGCATATTCAAATTGTCTCTTTAGCTTCCTATTGACAAGATCCAACTCAACATTGGCTTTTTTCCTTAATCTGTTTGCAATCTTGATTGCCTTTGGCAGCACTTCTTCTGAAACAGGAGCTACATAATAGTCAAGAATCTTTTCAGCTTTAGGCAGCTTGCCCAAATCTTTCAAGAACAATGAAAGCACTACATCGCCCATGCCGTAGCCTACTCCGGGACAGCGCTCGCCTCCAAAATCCCCGACAAGATCATCATATCTGCCGCCGCCTGCTATTGCCCTGTGCTTCCTCTTTGAATCATATACTTCAAACACAGTGCTGGTGTAATAGTCAAATCCCCTCATCAATGAGAAATCAATCTTGCAATAGTCGCTTATGCCGTGTGCCTTGAGATACTTTAATAATTCATTGATTTCAGCATAACCTTCCTTGCCATTCTCGTCAAGCTCATCAGGATTGACATCCTTAAGCTGCATCTTCATCATGTCACAAATTGCTTCAACTTGCGCCTTGCTCAAACCTAACGCTAAGAGCCCTTTTGAAAAATGCTGTTCACTCAGCTTCTCCTTCTTGTCTATCCATCTGCAGACTTCCTGCGATTGGCCTTTCTTTATGCTAAGATTCAATAATAAGGACGAGATAAGTTTTCTGTTGCAGAGCCTGATGAAGAAATCCTTTTTCTTACATCCTAACTTTTTCATGACATTCACTGCAGTGGCAATTATCTCTGCATCTGCCTGCATGCTGTCAGTACCAAGGCAATCCACATTAAATTGGAAAAATTCCCTTAATCTTCCTGACTGCGGCGCCTCATAGCGCCAGCATCTCGAGATTGAATACCATTTTATCGGCTTTGCAAGGGCTTTCTGTTTTTCTGCTACCATCCTGGCCAAAGTTGGTGTGGATTCGGGCCTAACAGCAATCTCCTTGCCTTTCTTGTCCTTAAACATGTACATCTGCTCTGGAATCTCATCTCCAGACTTCATCTTCCAAAGCTTTGCAGGCTCTATCATCGGCCCGTCAACCTCTTCATAACCATACTCTTCAACAGCAGCTCGCCACATAGAAAATAATGAATTCAATTGCCTCATCAGCTCTGGATAAAAATCTCTTGTCCCTCTAAGCCGTTGAATCTTCATAACAATAATAATCCCATTCTAATCTTATATAGTTTTTGATTATACGCAATTTTGGCCGCAACAGCAGAAAAAATTCTCTGGCTTGTCCTCAAGCCATTTTCGCAATCCTTTCCATACCTTTGCTGTTTCAAGGCATAAAGCTATCTTAACATAAGCATCATGCTTGCTTATTTCCTTAATAAAAAATTCATAAATCTCTTTCCTTTTTCTGGCAGAAAAAAGCTCATATTCAGAAACTTTCAATTTGGGAGATATTTCAACATTCCTGAAAAGTTCCCTGTACTGCTGTTTGCTCATGTGGCAAAGCGACTCAAGACATATGACTTCAGGCTGTGTAACTGCTAAGGCTTTGCTTATCATCTCGCTGTTCTTTTCACGCCAACCCCTTACAGGAATGATAGGAGAAAACCGGTACCTTATCCTGTATTCTTTTTCCTTGCATTTTCTAACAGCTTCCAGCCTTTGCTCTAAAGAGCTTGCTCCAATCTCATGATTGTCAATTACATCTTCACAAGACAATGTCCAGCAGACTATGGTTTTTCCTTTGTGGACTTCTGGTCCGGGCAAATAATCTAAATTATTGCTTTTAGTGTAAAGCATGAGATGCCTATCAGTATTTGAAAAAAATTCCACCATCTTGTTTATTGCGCCATACTCTGGTTCAAGATCAGGAACATCACATTGGTTGTCATACTTGAAAAGCTTTTGCTGAGGATTATTTTTCATCAGAATTTCAACATTATCAATAAAATCCTCTATGTCAAGCATTATTGTGTAGGTATTTCCTATATGGCAATAAGTGCAGGAATTGAAACATCCAAACGCAGTATGTATCTCAAATCCTGAATTGCAATAAACTCCTTTTTCTTTAAGCAGCTGCTTCTTGTCCCTGTAATCTGCAAAAGTAAACTTGCCTTGCTCATAAGAACCAAACTTCCTGTCCTTCAATGGATTATTTATTGGATCCTGCCAGTCAAAACCTGAAAAGATGATTATTGGATTCTTCTCCTTTACTTCTCCTGTCTTTTGCTCTCTTTCATAAAATCCTTTTTCACGCAGGTCCTGATATATTCTTTCAGAAGGGACTTCAATAATATTCTTGGAATCTATCTTTCTCAAGAAGCGTTCCAGCCTAGAATTCTCTGCTTTGGTCTTTATCTTGTCTGTTGCAATATATATTGCAGGAACAAGCAGGTTTTTCATATATTCTAAAAAAGATTTTATATTTATAAAACTTATTCAGAAAACATATATATAATCTAAAGATATCTTAGTTTTATGCAATATCCATTGGAAGATATAAGGGAATCACATAAGGAGTTATGGAAAGCCTATTTGGAATTCAAGGCCAATCCCTCTGATATGGCAAGAGAATATTATCAAGAATCTCTGGAGACGCTTTTACTGAAGGCAAGGAACTCTACTGAAGAACCAATTACTGAACACGAAGAGCATTATATCGAATTGATACAGGACAGGGAAAGATTGAGTGAGCAGTTAGAGAAAAGATATGAACTTCACAAAAGACTTCTAAAGAGAAAAGAAGAGCCGGATATGAAAAATATTCTTAGAAGATTAGGATAGCTTGCAAAAGTTTATTAATCCTTTTTGCATAACACACAATATGACATATACATTAAAGGAACTTCAAAATCAACTCTCTAAAGTATGGGGAAAATATAAGGCTTTCAGGAAAAGGCCTGAAAAAGCAACAGAAAAAGATTACAAGCATTCAATGGATGAGCTTGAATCTATGGCAGCCAAGTATGATGCTGATCCTGGAAAGAAACTGCATTCTGCAAAAGAAGAAAAAGCTTTTCTTGATATGATAAAAGAAAGAAAAACTCTTAAGAAAATTCTTGAAAGCCAGTATGACTCTGTGCATCATCCTGAGAAATTCTTTGATTTAGACGATGTAATTAAGGATTTAGATTTAGAAGATTAGTATATCTTTCCCCATTTGGAATGGCCCCATTGCACTAACAAATCTACATCTAATTTGGGGACATCACAGCTTCCAAAACATGAAGCGGCCCAAACCATTATTTTTGCCTTCGTATTCTTCTCAAGATAATCAGCAATCTCAGTAGCTTTAGGCTTTAGGCCGTCAGGCAGTTGTATACAAACAGTCTTTGCATTCTGCTTCTTGATTTCCTTTGCTACTCTTTCCAATTCCAGATCATAATGTTCCATGGTAAGAAACTGGCAGAAAAGAGTTAAAAAGCTTACTGTTCTGCATAAACTTTATATTTTTAACAGATTTAAATATAAAATATGAGCAAATTGAAGGCATTGGGCAAGGATATCAAACATTTTTTCATCTATAGCTCGAATTTCTTGAACGGCATCAGCCACCAATGGAAAAAGAAGCTAAAGCTGAAAAAACACAAGAATCTTGAAGAGATAGTCAAGATAGCAAAAAAAGACACAGGAAAATCAAAGGTTAATCTAGTGGGCCACAGTTTCGGCGGCCTCAAGGCATTGGTGTATTCATTGGAAAATCCTGAAGACGTGCAGAACTGCACCATTCTAGGCGCACCGCTTAACGGGACTAACTTGGCATACCTTAGCGTCTTGCTTCTGCCGCTGGGCATTGTTGCGAAATCTGCCACCCAGATACTGCCAAACAACCAGTTCATAAAAGCAATACAGGATTACTTCAAGGAAAACAAGGAGACAATAGAAAAGATTACAATTGACAATTTCTGTTCAAAAAGTGATGAACTGCTCTCCTACAAAAGGACTACGCTCAAAAACATAACGCCTGAAGACAAGAACATCAGGCAATATTCCTTGGATGGAGAGGGTCATGTTTCAATGGCATACCATCCTTTGGTTCAGGAAAAGATAGGCTCATTGATAACAGAATCTGAATATCCCACTATCTTCATCCACGGATTTGCAATGGAAAAAAGATTCTTCAAGAAAGTTTTGAATGACCTTAAAAAGAAAGATGCAAGAATCAATGACAAAAAGTTCCAGAAAAACCTGTTCCATTTTTCATACGACTATACAGAAAGATTGGAAGCAAAAAGAATCATGGAATGGTACAGGGTCAGGAACCA
>CAZFZD010000027.1:0-10961 GCA_964522895.1 Candidatus Woesearchaeota archaeon
TTTCTGGCTTTGAAACTCCTTTTATGCTCAACCAATATTTGCTTTCCAAACAATGTAAGCCGTCATCTAAACAAGTTGAAAAAATTTGTTCAAAATTATTTTGAGAAAGAGGATGTTGATAAGTATGACGTAAATAACTTGCTAATGAGCATCCAGTAAGATGCATTACTTGCCAAGCATCTTGTTCGTTTTTAGTATTAAGACCATTTCTCTTAAAAAATGCTTCATCTTCTTCATCAAGGCATTTTTTTGATTCTAATAACCACTCTTTATCTTTTTTCATAGAAAGTCTTTTTTGTTTAAATAGCTCTTTGTTAGTTAAAAATAAATAAGCATCATGAATTCTTTCTATGATAGAATAAAACTTTTCTTTTTTTTGCATAGATTTTTGAAATTGAGTCCATTCTTTAGGAACTTCAGGAATAGTAATATTAAGGTACTGTGAAATGTTTTTAGCTGCTTCTACACATGTCAATTGATTTACTTCTTTTTCAAGATTCATTTAAAAATATATATATATTAAGAGTAATTTAAAAGCATTTCGGTAATTCCTGAAACAAAAATGGCATTGCGAGGATTCGAACCATGGGCCATGCCAAGCTAGACTACAACTCCTAGCGCCTGTTTCTTCTTTCATAAGCTATAATCTTCTTCAATGACTCTATTTTTTTCATAAGCTTGAGCTTTTCAGAATCCATTTTCAATAACTCTTTAGCATAATGCTTCAGCTCAAAATCTTCCTTCTTGATGCGTGAAGATATCTCATTGAGCTTGGCCATCTCATCCTTTGTAGTTGAAAGCATGTCTTTTATTTTCCTTGCTTCAGGATCAAGCCCTGTAAGCTTTTCCACAGCTTCTTTCAGCGGATACGTCTTTTCAGACACTTCATTGTGCAGCCTCTTGTAAACAGAATCATAAAGCTGCTTGTGGTTCTGGTGAAAGCTTCTCAACGCTTTCTGGAATTCTTTTTCAAGAACCTTTACTCCTTTCAAATCTTCAGAAAACTTTTTCACATAATCCTGCTTGAAATCCCTCAAGGACAGCAAATTGTCTTTTACTTCTTTCAAGGATTCCATGAATTGCTGCTGCTGCTCTTTTTGCGTCTTCTCCTGCTCAGCAAGCCTGAGCTCTATCCTATCCATCTTTTCCTTAAGGCTTTTAACAGCATTTGTCCTTTCAAGCATAGCATTGGGAACAATGCATGGTTTAAAACTTTTTCCAGAAATTTGAGAAAAGTTTAATAACAAACACAAATACCTTAGAACAATGCTTACAATTGAAGACATAATTCACCTTTGTGAAGATGTTCTTGAAGTGAGATTGAAAAAGAGATGCAAAATGAAAGGTTGTAAAACATGGAGTGGAGAATTTCAATTTGAAACTTCAACAATCTACATATATACTGATACTATTAAGGATGAACGGGATTATGGCATAACCTTGCTGCACGAGTTCATACATGCTAGAAACTACTTCATCTTGGATATCGCGGATGATCAAGAGGATGAGATGGAAGTAGAAAGGGAAGCCATAGAAACATATGAAAAGCAGCCCGGAATTGTGGACCTTCTCAACGATATTTATAACTTGAAAAAGCTTCAATTTTAGCCTCATGAAAAGCCCAATTTTTTACACTCTCAAATAGCGAAATTTAGCCCTTTAAAGCCCCGTAAGTGCGAAATTTAAGAACTGAAACAGAAAACTATTTAAACTTTTATTCGTTTATTTTTGTAAGAAACAAAGCCTTTTTTCTAGGCAAATTTTAAGGTTAAAAAATGGAACAAAATAGTCAGGATACTGCAAACAAAGAAAGGAAGAAAGAGAGCTATAAAGCTGAAAATATCACGGTTCTGAAGGGCCTTGAGGCTGTAAGGAAAAGGCCTGCAATGTACATAGGAGACATTGGCGTGAGAGGTTTGCATCATCTTGTTTTTGAAGTTCTTGATAATGCTATTGACGAAGCCTTAGGAGGACACTGCAACAATATCAAGCTAATATTACACGAAGACGGTACTGCAAGCATCATTGATAATGGGCGAGGCATTCCAACCGATATCCACCCGATAGAAAAAAAGCCAGCAGTAGAGATTGTGATGACAGTATTGCACGCAGGCGGAAAGTTCGACAAAAAAAACTATAAGGTTTCAGGAGGATTACACGGAGTAGGAGTGTCTGTAGTAAATGCACTTTCTGAGTGGCTGGAAGTTAAGGTCAAAAGAGATGGCAAGGTTTTTCTACAGCAATATGAAAGAGGAATCCCCATACAGGAAATAGAAGAGGTAGGGGCCACTAATGACCAAGGTACGGAAATCCGTTTCAAGCCTGACACAGAGATTTTTTCAACAACAGATTTCCAGTATGAGATTTTCCATAACAGGATAAGGGAACTGGCATTCCTGAACAAGGGCCTGAATATTGCAATTGAAGACAAGCGAACAGGGAAAGAGGAAAAATTTAAATTTGACGGCGGAATAAAAACTTTTGTTGACTTCATAAACAAAAACAAGAAGAATCTTCATGAAGAAGTCATCTATCTTACAAAAGAAAGCGACAATATTGACATTGAAATCGCTTTACAATATAATGACAGCTTTAATTGCAACGAATACTCTTTTGTAAATAATATCAATACTATCGAAGGCGGGACTCATGTTTCAGGATTCAGAACAGCATTGACAAGAGTCATAAACGCCTATATAAGAAAAAATAATTTGGCAGACATTTCATTGTCTGGCGACGATGTTAGAGAGGGGCTCACCGCAGTTATTTCAATCAAGGTGCCAGAACCGCAGTTTGAAGGCCAGACCAAGACAAAGCTAGGCAACAGTAATATCAAGGGGCTTGTAGATTCTGTAGTGAGCAATACTTTATCAGATTATTTTGAAGAGAATCCGAGCATCGCAAAAAATATCATCAGCAAAACAGTTCTTGCGGCCAAAGCAAGGGAAGCTGCAAGAAAAGCCAAAGAGCTCACAAGGCGTAAGACAGCATTGAGTTCAGGGAATCTGCCGGGCAAGCTTGCGGACTGCCAGGAAAAAGATCCGAGCAAGTGCGAACTTTTCATTGTTGAAGGTGATTCTGCCGGAGGCTCATGCAAACAGGGCAGGGCAAGAGAATTTCAAGCCATACTTCCATTGAAAGGAAAAATCCTTAACGTGGAAAAGGCCAGGATTGACAAGATTTTTGCCAATGCAGAAATTTCAATAATGATTGCTGCTTTAGGTACAGGCATAGGAGAGGATTTCAAGAAAGAGAAGCTAAGATATCATAAAATTATTTTGATGACTGATGCAGATGTTGATGGTAAGCATATTGCATGCCTGCTTTTGACTTTCTTCTACAGATACATGAAAGAACTAATCAAAGACGGCCACATATATATCGCAATGCCGCCGTTGTACAGATTAAAGAAAGGCAAAGAACTGCATTATGCATATTCAGACAGGGAGAAAGAAGGCATAATAAAAGAGCTGGGCCCTGACTTGAAGCTTCAGCGTTACAAGGGTTTGGGAGAGATGAACCCTGACCAGCTTTGGGAAACCACAATGGAACCAAGCAGCAGGATGCTGAAACAAGTTACTATTGAAGATGCTGTCCTTGCAGATGAGATGTTCACAACATTGATGGGCAGCGAAGTACAGGCAAGAAGGGAATTCATATTTGAGCATGCGCAGGAGGTTAAGGACCTTGACATCTAATATCGAAGCAATAATATTTGATTTTGACGGAGTATTTATAGATTCGTTCAAAACAATCCATAAGGCTTACAATCATTTTTTTAAAAAAACTGGCAGGAAAACAATAGAATGCTTTGAAGAGTTCAAGCAAGTAATGTCAGTAGACTTCAAGGCAACATACAAGACATTATGCCTGGAGACAGAACAACAGCAGAAAGAAGCCAGCTTCCTTGTACAAGAATACCTTGATCAGAATTATCTTCAGTGCCCAGTATATTCCAACATGATAGAATTTGTAAAAACCTTGCCTCAGAAGATGGGCATCGCATCCTCAGGGACAGAAGAACTGATAAAGAAAAAGTTGGACCAAGTTGCGCTTTTGGAAAACATGGCAAGCGTTATCGGAAGAGACAATGTATCTAATCTGAAACCAGATCCTGAACCCGTGCTGAAATGCGCCATGGAACTTGGAATCTCAACAGACAAGGCAATGTTTGTAGGAGACACTTATGTTGATATGAGGGCTGGCAAGGCTGCAAAAGTCGCAAAAGTCATCGGCGTTGATTGGGGCTTTGAAGGTCTTGACAAGCTATTGCCTGAAAATCCAGACGGGATAATATCGCAACCGATTGAACTCTTGAATTACTTGATGTAAAAATGGCAGAAGGAATAAACCCAAGATTAATTGAAAATGAAATGAAAGAGAGCTACATAGACTATGCCATGTCTGTCATAGTAGGCAGAGCTTTACCTGATGTCAGGGACGGCCTCAAGCCGGTTCACAGAAGAGTCTTGTTCACGATGCACGAGCTTTCGCTGCAACATAACAAAGCTTACAAGAAATGTGCAAGGATTGTGGGTGATTGCCTTGGTAGGTATCATCCGCATGGCGACTCATCAGTATATGATACATTAGTAAGAATGGCGCAAGATTTCTCATTAAGATATCCATTGGTCAATGGGCAGGGCAATTTTGGCTCGATCGATGCGGATTCTGCGGCAGCTATGAGATATACAGAAGCAAGAATGGAAAGGATTGCTGAAGAGATGCTCGTAGACATTGACAAAGACACAGTTGATTTCCTGCCTAACTTTGACGGCAGCATGAAAGAGCCCCTGGTGCTTCCTTCAAGAATCCCTAACCTGTTGATAAACGGTTCCACAGGTATTGCTGTAGGCATGGCAACCAACATACCGCCGCATAACATGATAGAAATTGTCGATGCGACCCTCGCCATACTTGACAATCCTGAAATCCCTTACCTCGAATTGTGTGAGATTGTTAAGGGTCCTGACTTCCCTACTGGCGGAATAATCTGCGGTACTGGAGGCATAAGATCCGCATACAAGAACGGCAGGGGAAAAGTCATCATAAGATCAAGAACAGATATTGAAGAGAGCGGTAACAAGGAAAAAATCATAATCACTGAAATCCCTTACATGGTTCACAAATCTACAATGATTGAACAGATAGCGCAAAAAGTCAATGAGAAAGAGATAGACGGCATCTCAGACATAAGGGACGAGTCTGACCGTAAAGGCATAAGAGTTGTCATTGAACTGAAAAAGGATGCCAATTCTGAACTTGTTCTCAACCAGCTGTTCAAGCGCACATCCATGGAGACAAGCTTCGGCATGAACATGCTAGCATTGCATAAGAATCAGCCGAAAGTCATGTCATTGAAAGATTTAATAGGTCATTTCATCGCACACAGGAAAGAAGTAATAATAAGAAGATCAAAGCATGACCTAAAGAAAGCTGAAGAAAAGCTTCACGTGCTTGAAGGCCTTAAGATTGCATTACGGAACATTGAAGAAGTCGTTCAATTAATTAAGAAATCTGCAAGCGCCAAAGATGCAAAGGCAATCCTTGAGAAATCTTACAAGCTTACAGAAGTGCAGGCGCAAGCCATACTGGACATGAAACTGCAGAAGCTCACATCATTGGAACAGGACAAGCTTACAAAGGACATAAAAGAGCTCCAGGCACTGATTGAAGACCTCAGGGACATACTCGCTTCTGAAAAGCGTGTAATAGACATAATCAAGGAAGACCTTCTGGACCTTAAACAGAAATATGGTGACGAAAGGCGGACAGAGATTACAGAAAGCCATGACGACATTGAGACAGAAGACCTTATCCCTGAAGAGGATGTCGTGATAACCGCAACATACTCGGGCTACATAAAAAAGTTGCCATTGGAGGAATATAAAGAACAAAAGCGCGGAGGCTACGGCGTGCAGGGAGCAAAGACAAAAGAAGAGGATGTAATTGAACACCTGATTACTGCATCTACGCACTCAAATATCCTTTGCTTCAGCAACAAGGGCAAAGTCTACTGGCTGAAAGGCTACCAAATCCCTACTGCTTCAAAATACTCTAAAGGCAAGGCAATAATCAACCTGCTTAGGATGAACAAGGATGAAAGGATTAACGCCATGATACCTTTGAAAGATTTCATAGACAAGCACTATCTAATCATGGTCACCAAGAAAGGCAAGATTAAGAAGACTGACCTGGAAAATTTTTCAAAACCGAGAAAAGGCGGAATCATAGCCATTAAACTCATGCCCAAGGACGAACTGGTCGAGGTAAGATTGACTCCAGGAAAGCTCAAGTTTATTGTAGGGAGCAAGCACGGCCAGGCAGTATGCTTTGATGAAAAAGATGTCAGGGCAATGGGCAGGAACGCCTCAGGAGTAAGGGCAATAAAACTTGCAAAAAAAGATGAAGTGATTGGATTAGAAGTAGCTGTTGAAACTGCAAATTTACTTACAATCACAGAAAACGGATACGGGAAAAGGACTCCTATTTCTGAATACAGGCTTACCAAAAGAGGCGGTAAGGGAGTCATCAACATAAAAACCAATTCCAGGAACGGAAACGTGGTCGGCATAAAGACAGTCATGGATCATGACCAGATTATGGTAATAACTCAAAAAGGCATCGTAATCAGGATGCTCGTAAAAGACATCTCTATAGTGGGCAGAAACACCTTAGGCGTAAGAGTCATGAAACTGAGAGAAAATGATAAAGTGAAAAAAGTTGCAAGAATTATAAAGAGTGACGATTAAGGCCTTACCCACTTGCACTCATAATAAGTCACTGACCCTTCTTCATCTACTATGCCCAATAATAGCCTCTTTCTAGTACTGTGCGCAACACGGTTCTTGGCAGCATACTCATACCATGTCAGGCTTCCGGTCTCATGCACAGGATACACTACCCATTTCGCATGATCTTCTCCAGGCTTTACACCTCTGTCATATACTCTGAAATCTGCACCGAACTTAAGGGCTGTCTTCACAATATAGCCCCTGTTCCTTAAATCCCTAAAAACACTATACCTTATCCAGAAATTCTTTTCAAGCCTTCTTGCCTTTTTCAGGAAACTGTCAAAATCAAGAACCTTCCTTGTATCCTTTACAAGCATCTTTCCTCTTTCTAGAAGATAAAGCGCCTCATTCAAGGAATACTGGAATTTCTTGCCGATAGGCTCTCCATACCTGCTCTTGTCATAGAGCTCTCTGGCAAGGTCGCAGCTTTCTGCCAAAACTCTCTCTTTAGAGAAGACTGCCTGTATCTTGTCTTCATCAGCAATTTTCTTCTCTGCTTTTTTAGCTTTTTTCTGCGCCATCTTACATATAGACGCCTATTTAAAAGCATATAAAGTTTTCTAAATCCCCCTATTATGCAAACAGGATACTATAGAGCATAACGAGCACCATGGCCGAAATCATCAGCATTGTTCCCATTGCAAGCTGTATCTGTTTTTTGGCCAAGATAGTCCTCTGTCTATCCATCCTATATTGTACATATTTCATTTTTTAGTACCACACCCTCAATAATCTACTTGTTTTACAGCTTAATAAATATTTATAGTTTATATTATATAAGAATTAATTTATATTTGCGGTGTTATGCATGCCATAATCTGCCAATGGATTTCCACGTATTATGCAATAGCCCATAGATTTAATTTGTGCAATATAAGGATAAAGCTTGCCTTCCCTTACCGCAAGGCACCTTGAAGAGAGCCTCAATATCTTGTTTTCTTCATCAACAAATAAGGGGAACTGCTTGCAAGTGTGGGGCCTTTTCTCTTCCTTGTGTATGGTACACTTGAAATCCTTGCCCAGCATCGGACAGCCAAAGCCGTTCATCTGCAGGTTAAGCGAATAATCGCCATTCTCAAGCTTTTTCAACTCTTCTTTCTTGAAATCAGCAGAATACCTTGAGAACAAATCAGTCTCCTCAAGAGTCAGGATCAGATAGCCTTTCCTGCAGCAGTAAGCCTTGCATTCCTCATAACAATACTTGCTTATTGCCTTCCTTGCCTCATCAGCTATCTTTTCCGCATTCATAAAGAAGTTTTTAGCTATATCCTATATATAATTATCTATAAAAAAAGAAAAAAATTATTTGGCATCCCTGATGCCTTCATCGCAAATCTTGAATATTGCCTCGCCATCTGGCAGATGCGGACTGTCAACAAGCTTTGCTACTCTTGTTCCTGCCTTGCCTCTCCGCAAGTAAAGCCTTGTCTGTGAGGCGTGGCCGACTATGTTGCCGCCGATTGCTGCAGTAGGGTCGCCGAAAAAGACATCAGGCTTAGCCATGACTTGGTTGGTTACATAAACAGCCAGCTGGTGAACATCGGCCAGTTTTTTCAAGGCATGCATGTGCTTGTTGATTTTCTGCTGTCTCTCCGCTAATGTACCTCTACCACAATTATGGACAACTACACTATTCAAGGCATAAGAATGGTCTTTTTCAATTTCCAAATTATAAACCTGGCCATTATAACTCATTTCCTCAATCTGCCTTATTGGAATAAAGGCATAATTTTCATCTATCCAGCCATTATTATAACTATATTTCCTTTTAGCAAGGGTATTATGCCTTTCTAATCCTAAATATTTAGTAAAAAGTTCCAATTGTTTTCCAAAAACTTCAATAATATATTTGGGCTGAGGCCTATTATTTTTATCCACTCTTAAACAAGGTAGGATATTAAGTCTCAACAATATCTGCTTGATTTGCTCTGCTAGTAGCCTAGATACTGTATCAAAACGATATCCATCTCTGCTAGTAGTGCCGTCACCTCTCCAATGTCCTTTTATTATTTCCATCTGCTTATCTTTATTCAAGAAAAGCATCCATTGAGGCATACTCTTATTTTCAGCTCTTTGACCAAACAAGTTTTCAAAAAATTCTGCCAAAACCTTATGAGAAAAAACAACCCTATAACTATTCCCTTCCACATAGGCTTTATTTACACTAATATTAAAAATCTTTTTCATTAGGTTTTCAACATCAGTAATATATTCGTTTTCTTTAGTATTAAAAGTAAATACTACTTGATGATCATTTGTATGTCCTTCTGCCAAATAATAGCCAAAAAGCCTCATGGAATCTTTATTAATCGGCACTTTTAAGTCTAATTCAACAATATCATCTCTTGTTTTTTGTTTGCCTTTAATCCATTGATAAATGGTTGAAATTGGCAGACCATATTTCTTAGAGATCTCAGTTATCTTTCCTTTTGCAGAATTAAGATTATATTCTTTAATTATTTTTTCATATAATTCCTTCTTATGATAACCTTTGACTTTTATTTTTTCATTTTCTATCTTATACTTTTTTACATCAATATAATCTCTAATATCCATGAAATCCAAATCTTTAGTCTCTCTGATTATTGGATAAGCCAAATAATCACCTTTTTCTAAAGTTCCAGCCATTATCCAATCAGGACCATATCCTTCAAAAACTTTATAGTGGTTTTTTCCTTTAAAAGTTTTCAAATAATTTATTTCATCCTTAGCCTTAAATTTAGATTTATTTTTATACCAAGTGTTTCTTACTGTTTTTACTGCTAAAACCGTATGGTCTGGTGTCAATGTGAAAGCATCAAAATAAGCAGGCTTGATTTTTACTATGTTCCCTTTATAATCAATTTTATTTGTGCTTAAAACCTTAGAAAACCGACCATTACCAGTTAAGACTTTATTGCCTTCTTTAAACTCAGTTACTTTCTTCACAGTCGGATTGCCTATAACATCCATATCAGGTGTTACACAAAACTCTGCCCTGAAATGGGCCATCAGACTGTCAACTATTACCAGCTTGACAGGAAGATCATCCTTCAAAAGATCTTCAACTTTTTCAGCAACGAGCATCTGATGGTCTGAATTATAAGCCCTTACACAACGGATATTCCTTAGCGTTTCCATAGGATCAAGTCCGTGTGCTTTTGCAATCTGCACTATCCTTTCAGGTCTAAAAGTAGTTTCAGTATCAATCCATACTACTATGCCGTTTATGCCGCCCTGCTCTTCAGGCAATTGGGCAGATACTGCAAGCTGATGTGCCAATGCAGATTTTCCAGAACCGAACGGACCATAACATTCAGTTATCGCTCCTGTTTCAAATCCTCCGCCGATAAGCTCATTGAACATGTTGCTTCCAGTAGTAATCATCTTTACCATCTCACGTTTCTTAAGCAATTCTTCTCCAGTCTCAAAGCCCATGTTCATGTTGTTTCTTGCAACATTGATTAGTTTCCTTGCGACACTTTCGCCAACACCTGCTGCTTCAACCAGTTCTCCCGGAGAAGCTACGGCAATGGCCATAAGATTGTCATAGCCTGATTCATTCAGCTTTTCAGCAGTGGCAGCGCCAACGCCAGGCAGATCATAGATTGTCATTTCCTCTTCTTGTTTCTTACTCATTTTCATCCTCCATATCATTAAGATACATCTCTTCCAATAATTTGTTAAGCAAGATTACTGCTTTAGGAATGTCAGATTTTCTCAGGTTTAAGGTCTCTGAACGCCAGTCGCCAGTGTTCTTATCCTTCCAGCTCCTCTTTAAGTTTGCTGTAAGAAAGCTTATTATGCCCTTGTCACCCATATCTTTTTCATTCTTCCATAATACTCCAGAAAGACTGCCTATCCTGTATTTTTTTACGGGACGGTTAGGCGGAACCCCTTGTTTGTTTTTTTCCATTTTTTGCCTCCTTTGCTATTCGCATTTTTTTCAAACGTACCTAAGGGAGGTGTCTTGGAAGACCAAAACCCGTGGTACAATAAGGTATTAATCACCACTATTTATAAACTATATGCGCACCTGTTTGTCAAGTGGCAAGTGGTTCTTTATATTTTTTTAGGAAAAATTACAGGATTATTTTCAAAAAAGCCGAATCTTTGACAAAAAGCAAAATAAGTTAGGCATTAATATTCAAAGAAGCCCTTTATTTTTATATATAAATGGCTTAATAT
>CAZFZD010000028.1:0-10940 GCA_964522895.1 Candidatus Woesearchaeota archaeon
AGCTGCGAAGCTGGCTGAAATCCTCTAGAAATCACTTAGGAATTAGACAGTGCCGCTTATCTGAGCCTAATAGCGTCCAGGTTTCTTGGAGCATTAGTCTCTATCCTCTGTGACTTGTGTACTGAGCTGGCAAGATCCAGACATTTGCTGCTTTCACCGTGCACCAGGACTACCCTTTTAGGTTTTGGGTCCAAGCGGTGCAGGTAATTCATTATCTGTGCTCTTGAAGAATGTCCGCTGAAACCTTGTATGTTGTGAAGTTGCATTTTCATTGTCAATACTTCTGAACGCCCTTCTCCCACGCCAAAGCTTATTTCCCTTTCGCCATTAAGAATCCTTCTCCCTAGGGATCCTTCACCCTGATAACAAGTCAAGATTAATGAGTTGTTCGGATTTTCAGCCAATGCCTTGAAATAGGAAACTGATGCTCCTCCTGTCATCATACCTGATGTCGCAACAATTATGCAAGGATCCTCATTGTCAATAACTTGTTCCATCTCCTGATAGCTTCCGACTTTCTTGAAAACATCTGACAAGAAAGGATTATGTGACTGGTGAAATATGGATTTTCTTACTCTTGAATTGAAGAAATCTGGATAAGCAGTGTGTATGGCTGTAACGTCCCAAACCAGCCCCTGTACATAAATAGGCATGTTTGGCAATCTTCCTTCGCGCATTGCCTTCTCAAGTATCAGCATTACCTCTTGAGAACGGCCAACTCCGAGAACAGGCATCAATGCCTTGCCTTTCTTTTTTGCAGTCTGATTCAATATTTCAAGCAACTGTTTCTCAGATTCTCGCCTTGACGGAGGATTATCGTCCTTGCCACCATAAGTGCTTTCCATAATCATTGTTTCCACACGAGGAAAACTTGAGACTGCTGAACCCAACAGATTTGAAGTTTCATAATTAAAGTCGCCAGTGTAAACGAGATTATGAAGCCCATTGCCAATATGAAGATGTGCTAAAGAGCTTCCAAGAGTATGGCCTGCATTGTATAATGTAAGCCTTATATCAGGGGTTATATCTGTGACAACATCATAGTCTAAGCAGATAGTATGCTTAACCATCTCTTTTATGTCAGAACTTGTGAACAATGGTTTCTTGACTTCTTTCCAGCCTATGTTAATATAATCCAATGCTAAAAGAGACATTGTATCCCTTGTTGGTGCAGTACAGTATATCGGCCCTTCATAGCCATACTTGAACAATAAAGGAATCATGCCGCAATGGTCCAAGTGTGCATGCGTGACAATAACAGCATCTATCTCATTTATCTTAAACTCTGGCGCATCAAAGAACGGAAACATGTTCTTTTCAGGAGCAGCAACATCTATACCGCAGTCAAGCAAAATTCTTGATTTGGGAGTCTGTAAGTATAAGCAGCTTCTGCCAACCTGCCTTCCTGCACCCAAAACGCTTAATCTTACCCATTCCTCGCGCTTTTCACTTTCCCAGCCAGTATAAATCTTCTTTCCTACATCATGAAGGAACTTTCTTCTGAAATCATTGTTTTCATATAATACGTGCCTGATGTTCTCTATCAGCTTTGAACGTATACTTGGAGTTCTCTGAATCAATGGAACCCACATTGTCTGTTTCTTTATCTCTTTCAAGAGTTCCCCTGCTTTGCCTATCGCCATACCGGGCTTTTCAGCTTCAATTATGACTTGGCTTCTTTGCGGGTCAAAGATGACATTAGAAAGGCTTGCCTCTTCTGGCAAGATTTCCTTAATCTTCTCTTCAGCTTTCTCCATACCCAAAGATATGCTAGGATCCGGCCTTAGCTCTACTCTTTTTTTGATAAGATTAACTATGTCTTTTATCGCACTTCCAGGATTAAGAAAGAAATCTTCATTCTTTGTATACACGATAATGTTAGCACCTTCAAAATTACAACTGCTAACTTCTGCATTTTCTGGTAAGTGTTTCTGTACTTCTGCAATTATATCTGGCATTTTTATACACTGCTTCCCAATATTAAGAATATTCCCTTAATTATGCTTTAATATTCGTATCAATTAATGTACCCATAACATGCTTATAACCATCCTTGGTTATAGTTATTATATCTATTCCGTTTCCTGTAGCCAAATCTCTTTGTACAGCTGCATTTATGGCTTTCTTAGCTACTTCAATACCTTCCTGCAATGTCATGTCTTTTCTGTAAATGCTTTCCAAAACACCCATCGCAAAAGATGAACCAGAACCGTTTGTCCTGTAATCATCAGCTTTTGTAACAGAACCGTCTATTCCCAGCTCATAAAGGTGGTGGCCGCTATAATCATGGCCTGCCAAGAGGAATCCTACAATTCCTGGCACCATGCTTGGCCTTCTTATGTTATTATAAGATAAGCTTGCCAATAGATTGGCTGCTTCAACCACAGATGGCTCTTTACCTTTTCTTATATTTAGTAGCTTTAATTGTGCTCTTATGATTCTTGTGAATAATTGTGCGTCACTGACCAATCCTGCTGTTGTAATGGCCATGTGCTCACTGATCTGGTGAATCTTTTTTGTTCTTTTGTTTGAAATCAAGTATCCTGCACTTGTTCTTTTATCTGCTGCCAAAATAACTCCGTCCTTGCAGATTATCCCGACAGTTGTTGTTCCTTTATCTACTTTTAAATCGTCTTTCATGTTTGCACCTCGCATAAGGTTAATATAACCATAATATCCCTCAGAATGAGTTGTAATATACTAAATTTAATTCATTTATATACGTTTCGGTTATTGCTTTTTCGAGGCTAATGCGTAAATTTATTAAGATATTCTAAATGAGGTTTACTGATGAAAGCCGTAAAAGTCAGCAAAAATAAGGCTCAGGAAGCATTAAACTATCTTAGGAAAGAAAAGCTGATAGCAAATGATTATCACATCAAGGAAAAAAAGGATTTTATCCTTATTCCGGTAAAGTCAAAACCTGAAGATTACGATGTTATTGAGGCTAAATTGGATAAAAGAATATTGGTATCAAGGAATCTTCTGGAAGAATTAAAGGATAGGCTGACAGAAGAAGAGCTTGAGCTTGTGCCAAGAAGCTTTGACACTGTAGGAGATATTGCAATAGTAGAGATTGATGAGGAGTTAGAGCACAAGGAAAAACTGATAGGAGAAGCATTGCTGAAACTGAACAAGAACCTGAATGTAGTTGTTAAGAAACTAGGGATTCATAGCGGAAAGTTCAGGACGCAAAACTTGAAGGTTATTGCCGGTGAAAACAGAAAGACTACCATGTACAAGGAAAACAATGTACGCTTGAAACTTAATGTGGAAACCTGCTATTTTTCGCCAAGACTCAGCACTGAAAGGCAGCGTGTTGCAGAACAGGTCAAAGAAGGGGAAAGGATACTTGTGATGTTCTCAGGAGTGGCTCCTTATCCCTTGGTATTTGCCAAAAACACTGAGGCTGAAGAAATCTATGGAGTAGAACTAAATCCTGAATGCCACAGGTTTGCACTGGAAAACATCAAGCTTAACAAAGTAAAGAATGTTAAGGTAATCAATGATGATGCAAGAGAAGCTGTGCCAGGCTTGGGAAAATTTGACAGGATACTGATGCCCTTGCCAAAAAGTGCAGAAGAATATTTGGATGTGGCGGAAGCTGCCTCAAAAAAAGGTACTGTTGTACATTTCTATGATTTTGTGAATGAAGAGGATTTCCCTGATGAATCAATTGGAAAGATAAGAAAAGTGTTTTCTAATGCAGAGATCTTAGATTCTGTTAAGTGCGGGCAGTCTGCTCCTGGTAAATTTAGAGTTTGTATTGATTTTAAAGTATAGGCCTTATATTGCTTGATTTTGGGCTTTCTAAAGTGTTAAATATAGTGGATACAGGGCTTCTATTTAAAGAATTTTATTTACAGAAACATTTATATATTAGTTATTACTTATTAATAGTAACAAGGTGCTAGAACTTGTAAAAACTGGGGAGGAAAAAACAAAATGGAAACAAAAGAAAAAACCGAAATTCAAAGAAAAATTGAAAATATAGTAACTAATGGATTAGGATTTGAACCTATAAGAGGAGACATGGAGAGAGCTTTAAGCAATGGTTTAAAACAAGATTATGACACAGCATCTTTGTGTAACCATTTGGGAATTATGTATGAAAAAACTAATGGTCTTGATTTGAAAAAAACTGTATTCCCTTATTCTAGAAGTCACGAAGAATATATGAAGAGTATGAAAGTATAACTAAAGTCTTACAAGGAGAAACAAAATGAACGATACTTATAAAAAATTAAAAGACAGAAAAAGTGCCAAAAAGATTGCAGGAGAAGCAGGCGCAATGGGCGGATTAACATCTTTGCTCTATGGTACTGCAATGCAATTAGAGCCTGTACAAAATGCTATGGCCAACCTCAATATAGAGAATCAGACAGCGACCGCATTAGGCATTGGTGCGCTTACAGGCATCGCATATTTGGCAGTTGAAGGCGCTTCAGAACTGTTTGCAAGGGCCAACTTGGTCGGTAAATTGGGGGCAAAAAAATGAAAAAGAAAAGCTTGAAACAGGCAGCATATCTTGGTGCCGCAACATTAGGATTAGGACTATTGGATCAGGCTGCAGGAAATTCAAGCCTGTCAGAGATGGCTAACCTGATGTATCATGCGCCGCCAAATGGAAATCCCATAGTAGCGCAAGCATCATTATTTGCAGATAACATTGAAAGACTTTCACCCTTCGGACTTGCAGGAATTGTGAGCGGCTTGGGAACCTGTTACAAAAGCATTGAAGGTATTTTTAGCAAGAAAAAATAATTTTTTTAGTTATATTTAAATATTACAACGGTTTCTGTATTGGCTATGAAATGCGAGAGGTGTGGTGAGTCAGCTGAAAACGGAGATTTCTTCTGCAGGCACTGCGGTGAAGAATTGCCTGAAGAGACAACTTTTATGTGTGAATGCGGTGCTGAAGTAAAATCTAATGATCGTTATTGCCATAATTGCGGCAATCTTCTTTCAAAGGACAGCTGTGATGAATGTGGCAGCGAAATCCCTCCGAATGCAAACTATTGCCCTGGCTGCGGCATAGTGATAAAAGAAGAAAAGACTGAACAAGAGCCAAAGCAGGAAAAGCCAGAGACTAGTGAAGAAAAGGTTGAAACTGAAGAAAAGAAAGAAGATCCATTTTCAGATGGTTTAGGACTTACCAATATCAATCCATACTAGCAAGAAGATAATGTTCGTTAGTGTCTTCTATCTTTACGTTAATTTCATCACCCAAATTGAAATCTCCTTTGATAATGACGGGCTTGTAAGCAAAGTTCCTTCCCATGAAAGTTCCTGTCTTCCCTTTCTCGTCTATCAGTATCTTTCCAGACCAGCCAAGCCATTGCTTGTTCCTCTCCATAGCAATCTTCTCAAAAAGTTCTACAGTCTCCAATGAACGTTGCTTGAGTATTTCGCTTGGCAAGCTTTTCAGGTTTGAAGCAGGAGTTCCCTGCATTGACCAATACCTATTCACATTAAGGATGTCTGGTACTGTTTCCTTTATCAGCTTTAAGGTAGCTTCAAAATCATTTCTTGTTTCAGTAGGATAGCCTAATATGACATCAGTAGATATTGTAATTTCCGGGATGGCTTTCCTGAATTCAGAAACAATCTTTTTGTATTCCTCAATACTATAATTCCTGTTCATGTCTTTCAAGATTTTATCAGATCCGGATTGCACAGGTATATGGAGGAACTTGAATATATTATCGTGTTTAAAGAGTTTTATCAATTCATCAAGATGCTTATGGATAAAATCAGGGTTTGCCATTCCAAGCCTTATCTTATAATCTCCTTCGATAGAAAGTATTGTCTTTAATAGTTCTGGAAGATTAGTGTTAATGTCCATGCCGTAACAGCCAGTGTCCTGTGCAGTAATCCATAATTCCCTGCAACCCTGGCCAAGGCTTGCCCTTACCTCATTCATTATGCTCTCTATAGAATAAGATAACAAGGTTCCTTTTATTGTCTTGACAATGCAATAATTGCATGAGCTTACGCATCCAGAGCTTATTGGGATTATGGAAATGACATTGTTTTTCCTTTTTCTTGGTATAGAGAGCTTGGGCTCTTTAGTGTCATCTAAGAAACTTACTTGCTTACCTTGCTGAATGTTTTCAACAGCTTCAACTATCCTGTGGATATTATGTGTATTTATTAGGCAAGCACCAGCTTTCAGTCCCAGCAAGTTATCAACCTCTCCTTTTGGTATGCAGCCGGCAAAAATGATTCTTGCAGAGGATTTTCTTGCCAGCCTCAGACCCTTATTAATGCTAGGCCCTTTCACAGTGCAAAGATTGATTACCAGTATCTCTTCTCCCTGCTCCACAATCTCATGGCCTGCAGAATATAAGAGGCCTGCCATCATTTCGCCCTCGGCAATGTTGTTAGAGCATCCGAATGAAACTATACGTACCTTTGCCATGATAAAAATTCGCAAGATTGAACTTTATAAGGGTTTTGAACTAGCCGAAAAGCCGCTTGTAATTCATGAAAATTATGTTCTTTGCCTCTTCAAATTCTATTCCCTTGAGCTGCGCTATATGCCTTACAGATTCTTTGACATTCATTGGCTCGTTCCTTTTCCCTTTCTCATGTGACAAGAACGGACTGTCTGTCTCTGTCAGCAAGTAGCTGCTGCTTACTCTTTTTACCAATTCTTGGAATTGGCTGGAATAAGCTATTATTGGAGGAATAGAGAAATGCCATCCCTTAGCTTCAATCGCTTTTGCTAGCTTTAAGTTGCCATTGTAGCAATGCATTATAACTTTTTTTGCCTTGGCTTTTGAAAGCATCTCAAAGGCCTCTTTTTCTGCTTTCCTTGAATGCACAATTATAGGCACATCAAGCTCTTTTGCCAGGCCTATGAATTTTTGGAACATTGCCTTTTGTTTTTCTAAATTACCTGCCCTGTACGTATCAAGACCTACTTCGCCGATAGCTAGGGGTTTTTGCTTTCTTATGAATTCTATCTCGGCATTGATCTGGCGCTCATTAAGCTTACTAGCTTCTTCTGGATAAATCCCTAATGCAGGCCTTACAATATCATATTTTTCTGCAATCTCCAAGACCTTCCTGTTGCTTTTCTTATCTGTGCCATTCGTTATGACAGATATTACTCCTGCATCCTTTGCCCTTTCTATTACTTTATCCAAATCATCATTGAACTGTTCAGTGTCCAAATGGCAATGTACGTCTACTAACATGCTAAGAAACCAATAAATAAGATTTAAATAGTTTATTGAAAGTTAAGCAAACATGAAGAATGTATATCTTGTTGCCCAGGAATTCAAATGGGAATCCAATTGCGGCGCATTAGCACGGGTTGCTGCAAATTTTGGCGTTAAAAACCTAATATTTATTGCACCTAAATGCAAGCACAATGGAAAGGAAGCCCTCAAGTACTCAAAACATGCCAAAGGGCTGCTGCAAAAATCCAAGACAATAAAGGATTTTGAAATGCTTAATAAAAAGTTTGATTATGTTGTTGGGACTACATCCATGCTCGGCACGGATTATAATGTACCAAGAAGCCCTTTAAACCCTGAGAAATTAAGTGAAATTGTGCAGAAATCCGGAAAAAGGAAGATTGCTGTGCTTATCGGCCGTGAAGGAGAGGGGCTTTCAAATGAAGAGATAAGGCAGTGTGATTTTGTTGTGAGTATTCCTGCTTCAAAAAAATATCCTACTCTCAACGTGAGTCATGCGGCCGGAATAATCCTTTATGAGATCTTCAAGAAATCAAAAGAAGATAAGATAGGAGATGAAATCAAACCTGCAGGCAAAAAGCAAAAGGATGCCCTTCTTAAGTTAGTGAACCAGAAGATTAAGAGCATGGATTTCAAGACAGAACAGAACAAGCAAACGCAAAAGGTAATCTGGAAACGAGTCATAGGAAAAGCACTGCTCACAAAAAGGGAAGTGCAGGCACTATTCGGTTTCTTTAAAAAATTCAAGTAGCTTTTTGCTTAACACTTAATAAGATTCTTTGTTTTAAATCTTTCATCATTAGTATATCATCAAGTTCTATCAATTTTTTTATAACCGGGTGCTCCTGATTAAGCTTGAATAATTTCGCTTTTCCTATTATCCTTGAAGGCAAAATAATCTTGTGCTTAAGCAACATATCTAAATGCCTATAAATTGTAGCCCTTCCCACATTTGCATTCCTTGCAAGATCGCTTAAAGAAAAATCAAAAGTCCGCTCAGTAAGTAAGTAATCCAATATTCTGATCATTGGACTGTCACCCATATATTCAATAAACAATGGTCTTTGCATGGCCTTATAGTAATTGAAAGCTTTATAAACTTTTCTAAAAAGATACATCATTGTGTCATTTTGGAATGATTCTTTAAATAATTCAAAATCCCATATGTTTTAGCCGGATTCAAAAAATAATGTTTTTCTCCTGTCTTCTTTGCAGATAAAAGCCAGCCACCTTTTTCTAATTCTCTTATTGCTTCCTTAACTAATTTATTCCCTCATAGGCTTCTTGCTAATCCTTTCATGATATTTTCAGTATGTGAAGCACCCCATTTTTTCCATCTTATCATCTTTCTTAAGATTCTAAGCTTAACCTCTGTTTTTGTAAAATTCATGAAAATTTTTTGAGATTAATCCTTTTTATTATTTCTCTAAAAAAAGCCGCAAATATTTCGAAACTTCTGAAAACTGTTTTAATTCAAGCAACATAATTCTTATAAAGATTATTAGGCAATATCTAATCATGAAAGTAGGGGTTAAAACTTATGCT
Source organism: Candidatus Woesearchaeota archaeon (assembly GCA_964522895.1). GTDB lineage: Archaea > Nanobdellota > Nanobdellia > SCGC-AAA011-G17 > GW2011-AR17 > JAHIMK01. Next base: position 8,751 of record CAZFZD010000028.1, read on the forward strand.
GACAGAGAAGGCTATAAGTACATAAAAAAAATTGTCGGCCATTGTGATTTCATTGAGATTATGCCTTTGCCAACAAATTCGCTTTGGAAAAAATTCTTGGAGTTTAATGTGCCAGTTACTATCCATGCTGCTCACCAGAAGTTCGGTGCTGATCCCGGAGATAAGAAAAAACACAATAAAACAGACATCTGCCTTAATCTGGCAATAAAGGCAGCAGATGCTTTTGGCAGTGATGTAATTGTAGTCCATCCTGGCACGGTAGGCGCGAAAAGGAAAAGCTGCATGGACACTGCAATAAAATACCTGAAAAAATACAAAGAGCCGAGGTTCCATATTGAAAACCTGCCTTCGTGGAAAAATCACCTAGAATTGGGAACATTGCCTGAAGAGATAGCGAATTTTGAAAAAGAAATCAGTTGCAAAACTTGTTTTGACTTTTCCCATGCCGCGATGTCGGCTTCAATGCTCAACAAGGATTATAAAAAATTTGTAAAAAGCTTTATGAAGCTAAAGCCAAAATATTTTCATATGTGCGGAGGAGACACGATAAAGCACGAAGACCATCACCCCTTAAGCCAGGGAAATTATGATCAAAAATATTTCAAAAGCCTGCTTCCAAAACGCGGAAGAGTCGTCTTAGAGACCCCGCATGACCTTAAGAACCATATTAAGGATATAAAATTCTTGAAAAAATGAGATATATAGTATTGCTTTCAGGAGAAAATTTGGAATTGGCCAAGGAAGAGGCATTAGCTTTAGCAAAGACAAAGAAGCACAAACAACAAAAGAACTTACTGGTTGTCGAAAGCGAAAAATTCCCCTATGAGAGGATGGCTTATGCGCATAAGGTGTGCCGCTACATATTCTGCTGTGATAAAAAGAATCTAAAGCGCATAATAAAAAGCACTAATTGGCAGAAACATTATAAAAAAGATTTTTCAATCACCACACATAATACCGAACTTAACGAGATTGAAATTGCAGGCTTAATCTGGGACAAAATAAAAAACCCAAAAGTTAATCTTCTGTACGCTAAAAGTAAATTTCTATTCTTTCAAAAAGGCAGAAAAGTGTATTGCGGGCTTCAGCTATGGGAGAATGGAGAGGATTTCAACAGCAGGAAGGCGCATAAGAGGCCCGGTTTTTCTCCAATCTCTATGCACCCTAAATTAGCAAGATGCCTTGTCAATCTTTCAAGAGCTGAAAAAAGCATATTAGATCCTTTCTGCGGAACTGGTGGGCTGCTGATTGAAGCAGGGCTAATGGGGATCAAACCAATCGGGACAGATATTGATGCGAAAATGCTTGAAAAGGCAAAAAAGAATCTTGAACATTTTCGGATAAAGAATTATTTGCTGAAAAAAGCTGATGCAAAAAATGTAGACTATAAGGCAGAAGCAATAGCTACTGATCCGCCTTACGGCCATGCAAGCTCATTGAGCAAGGGACTATTGAAAGATTTTCTTGAAAACGCATACAAAATATTGCCTAAGAAAGCTTATCTAGTAATGATACTCCCCAATAATAAAAGAATAAAATCAAAATTCAAAATAAAGAAAAAAATCAAGATGTATATCCATAAGAGCCTTACAAGAACAATTCATATCATGCAAAAATAGGCAACAATTTTTCTCCAAGGAAAACAAACAGCTTGACTATCCAAGGCAAGAGATTGATTATTATCAGTATAAGGCAAATAAGACTTACCAAAGACAAGAGTTTTGCTGCTTTCTTTTTTGATTTTGTCAATGCAAAGGCTGAAACAAAGAACATCCTTCCTCCGTCCAGCGGTCCAAGCGGAAGTAGGTTGAACAATCCAACTCCTACGTTTATGAGGAAGAGCCATAGCAATAAGATGTTTATCCAGATAAGAGCAAATGGTAGTTTTCCATAGCCTGAATATTTCTCCTTAATCTGAAGATTCGTGCTGTAATCGCTTATTCCCAAATAAGGCATTGTTTCGTTATCAGGATGCTCTGCAGCGTCAAACATATATTTCCCCTTGTCGGTTCTCAATACCACTTCCTCTCCTGGCTCTATCTCTGATAATGCCACAAGGAACATGGAGAAGTTATTTGTCTGGACATCATTCATCTCGTTTATTATGAAAGGAGTCTCTATACCTGTCATCTCAACAGGATAATCTTCCTGGAGAGAATTTACCTCAATACCTGCAGGGTGGAAAATATT
>CAZFZD010000029.1:0-10892 GCA_964522895.1 Candidatus Woesearchaeota archaeon
GACATGTCAGGATTGCCACATGCCTCAGGTTGATTACAACTATTTTGTCTATCCCCAGGAATAGAGTGGTGCATAAATCATGCTGATGAGCTTAACATCTCAGTGATAAGCATGTCTTTAGGCGTAAATGGAAGCAAACATAATTTCTATTGTGAAAATAAAGCCATGAAAATGCCCATAGACAATGCAACTAGTAAAAATATTAGCGTAATTATCTCCTCAGGAAATAACGGCTATACTGACGGAATCAGTAGTCCAGCATGCATAGAAAATGCCACTGCAGTCGGAGCAATAGATGACAATGAAGATTTTCATTATAACAGGGGACTAATTTTAGACATAGTAGCTCCTGGAAAATATATTGAAGCGACTGATTATTCTGGAAGCCATACTTCAATAAGCGGAACTTCAATGTCTGCGCCCCATGTCTCAGGAGCAGTTGCACTGATAAGGCAATATTTCTCTGAAAAATTTAACAGAAGCCTGAATCCTGATGCAATTAAGAACACATTAAAGTACAATGGCAATTGGGATTATGATTCAGGAAGCCAGCTTTATTTTCCCAAGCTCAACGCATACAACAGCGTGAACAATAAAGGAGTGATCCCTACGGCTGTCGGAGCTAAGCCATTCTATAGCCTCACTTCAAATCCGCACAACAGTTCCTGTCTCGAATTGATTGAAGACGGTGAAAGCTGCAACATTACATGGATTGTAAATGCCACTGCGACAGAAGGGACTTATGAATTCTTTGTAATACTTGAAACAGAATACAGGTATAATACAAGCGAAAGGATAAATCTTAGCATACTTAATGCTGTAAAACTAATTGAACCTGAAAACGGCATTTATACTTCAAATAACTCTCTAAATTTTACCTGTAATGTGACAGATAATTCTCAGCTTTCAAATGTCAGCCTTTACGGGAATTTCAACGGCACCTGGGAAATTAATCAAACTGAAAATCTAACTGGAACGATTAACGAAAGCAGCTGGAATATCCAATTAAGCGAAGGCAGTTACATCTGGAACTGCAAGGCTTGCGACACCAATAATGAATGCGAATTTGCAGAAAGGAATTTTTCAGTCACTGTTGACACTACAAAACCGGTCTTTTCAGGATTAAACTATTCATCAATTGTTGAGCTTGGCCATTCACAATTAGTAAGCATCAACATAACAGATGACAATCTTGATATTGTAAACATTTCGTATCAGGGTAAGAACCATACCATGGAAAGCACAAATGATACATACTATCATAATTTTACTATTGATTCTGAAGCAACCATTAATTTCACAATCTATGCCTGGGATCTTGCAAGCAATCTTAATCATACAAATGGGAGTTTCCTTGTAAATGACTCTACATTAACTCCTTTCGTCTATTCTGTCTCAGATTCCGGAGATGTTAACCAAGGTGAAAGCCAAACAGTTGATGTTGTTGCTTATGACAAGGAACCATTGAGCGTGAAGATAAACCATAATGGCACGAATTATTCCTTAACTAATGTAACGCATACAAATTTCAGTTACAGCTGGAATGTTTCAGCATGCGGCACTGTCAGCTATGATATATTTGTGAACAACAGCAACCACTCAGCAAACAGCAGTGGAGAATTCAGCACAATGCTATGTTGTGGGAATAATATCTGTGAAAGCGGAGAAAGCTGCTCTTCCTGTTCAGGCGATTGCGGCGAATGCGAAACTGTAACCACTAGTTCAAGCGGTGGTGGAGGCGGCGGAGGAAGCAGCACGATAAGCCAGAATGAAGCAAGCATACTCGTATCAGGCAATTCTGATGAACCTATTAAAGTAAATGTCAATAAAGAAGATATACCAGTATCTGAGATTAAGATTGACATTAATAAAAAAATAGAACAAGGCAAAGTAAAAGTTAAGGTTTTGGATAATTATGATGAAAAACCTTCAGAAAATACCTATAAGCATATGGAAATCAATACTGAAGATTTTGATAATGAGGATATTGAAAACGTAGAAATAAGATTTACAGTTGAAGATGCATGGCTTGAAGAAAATGATGTGCTCAAAAAGAATGTTGTATTGTTTCATAAAAAAGAAAATGGTTGGCAGGAATTAGAGACCAAATATCTTATGAGCATTAAAGATTTGAATCATTTTTTAGCCATAAGCCCCGGATTTTCAGTCTTTGCAATCGCTGAGAAAAAGGCTGAAAAGCAATATAAAATCCAAGAGAAGAATGATACTGAAATTAACCAAATAACAGCAAAAACTGTTAAAAAAGAAGCACCTGCAGAAGAAAAGTTTTTGAATGAAAGACAAATAAAGATATTATTTTTCAGTGTTACAGTCTTCTATATGGTGAGCCTTATTTATATTATAATCTCTAAAAAGCAAGCTAATAAGCTATAATCCTTTCCACTCTTTTTGTGCCTTGGCATACCTTTCCATGGTGCCGGTATCCATCCACTGCCCTGTAAAAGAATATCCCAACAAATGTTTCTGTTCTGCTATCTTCGGAAAGATATCTTTCTCTATCATTGAAAACCCTTTTGGAACCATGTCGATAACTTCTGGCTCTAGAATATATAAGCCTGCATTTATCAGGTTTGAAGGCGGATTCTTAGGTTTCTCAATAAAATCCTGGATCCAGTTGCCCTGTAGTTTTGCAACCCCATAAGCTGAAGGATCTGGAACAGTAGTCAAAGCGATAGTTGCCATAGCATTTTGTCCCTTATGATATAGGAACATGTCCAAAAGATCAATATTCTTCAGTTCATCAGCATTGCACATCACAAAAGTCTCATTCAAATATTTTTTTGCCAATCTTAAAGGTCCAGCAGTTCCAAGCGGTTCTTTTTCCTTGATATAAGTTATGTTTACTCCAAGCCTGCTGCCGTCACCGAAATATTCCTGAATCTTATCGCCTTTGTAACCTATTGACAAATAAATGTCAGTTATGCCGTGCTTTTTCATCAGGTCAATAGCGTGCTGCAATATCGGCTTGCCCTGCAATGGCACCATCGGCTTTGGCATCTCATTGGTTATCGGCTTTAGCCTTTCACCCTTGCCGCCTGCAAGTATCAATGCTTTTTTCAATGTATTTTCGCCTAATGCGCGCATCAAAAGCAATTCTGCTGCATGGCTCCGGTTCTTTATCTTATAACCGTCAATAGAACTGTCTATCTTGTCTAGAATTGAAGATTCAATCGTAAAAGTAACACGCTCTTTCATTTTTTTAAAAAACAAAGTGTAATTTATAAAAGTTATGATGGAATTAGGACAAAAGTATATAAATAAACCTTATATCTGCCAATTAAGATGGCAATAAAGCAGGTTATCACTAGCTTAAGCGCACTTTTTCTTGCATATGGATGCCATGAGGTTATTAAGCCTGAAACAGTATCTCCGAGAGATGAAAAAAGAGAATTGGTAACAGTCATTGAACATGATTACAGCAAGCACGATACTGGACTAAAATGTGAAAATGTTGCAAAAGTCACTTCATATGACTTTGATATCTATGCCTGTGAAAAAAATCTTGACCAGAAACTGATACAAGAATTTGAATTGATAGCTGATGTGAAAAGGTTCGGAAAGGAAAACTTAGGCTTAGTAGTAACTGACAACTACAGCATATACAAAGATGCTAAAAATGATATTCCAAAAAAGATTTATTGGCTATTGATAACCGAACCATTCAAGATTCCAAAAGAATATGATTTCAGGCATCTTGAAGAAGAATGCATGCATATCGGCAAGACAAAGAGAGCTACTCTTTTACAATCTTATAAAGACAAGCTTTTAGATGAATATGAGCATTACAAAGGAGAAGGAAAAGATGTATACAGGAGAGTCCTTACTAATTTTTCTAACGATACAGACATAGAGCCTAATTTCTTAAAGCGGAACCTTGTTAACAAGATAAGAACCATATTGCACGAGGAATTCCATAGAACAGTAAACTGTATGAAATTAAACAGGAACATAGAGGAATCTGCTGCAGAGCTTATCGGGCATGTAGGCACTATACTTTACTGCAAGGAAAAGTTCGGCGAAAATTCCAAACAAGCGAAGGTTGCCCAACTAACTTTTGAAAGAAACAATGAATATTCTGAAGCATTCAACAGGATGCTTTACCAGCTTGAAAAATTGTATGAAAAAGACATGGACAATGATGTAAAACTAAAAAAGAAAAAAGAGATATTTGATTTCTACAGGTATTTTGGACAAAACAATTCTAGTTTATGGGGAGCCTTGCCTTATGAAAAAAATTTCCATCACTTCTATAAAGCCTATAAGAAAAATCCAGAGATTAAAAAAGTTAAAGAGATATTATACAATCTTCCGAGTGAAGAGGAAGAAGCCATAAAATACGTGAAAGGATATTATTTATCCAAATAATCCTTGAATTCTTCTAAAGCATAATCTATGCCTACAAATTGCGAGAAAGCATAATCTGTACTCTTCATTATGCCAGCCAACTCTAATTTTCCGTCTCTCACAGCGAAAACCGGCCCACCAGAAGTGCCAGGGAATACTCTGATGTCTATGTTATAAATGTTGCTTGCTGGCTTAATATCGTTAACCCTCTCATCTATTGAAGATAACATTGCCCTCTTTTTTTGAAGCCCCAGATTAAAAGGGTTGCCTACAAGATAAAGATAGTTGCCTTTCTGCAATTCTTCAGATTTGCCTAATTCGGCTTCAATAGGCTCAAAAGGCTCAAGCTTCTTCTTGTCAGATTTTTTAACCTTAATAGTTGCTTCTTTTGAAAAGAATGGCTTGCCTGGCAAGGGCCATACCTTACCTGTTGGCTTGAGCAATGCAAGGTCATGATTCTCGGCCATTTTGACAGTTTTCAGCAATCTGAAAGAATTTGAATTGAGCATCAGCACCACACTTTTTTTCTTGCCATGTTTCTTAACCAATTCAGTCGCTTTTTTTGAAGAGCTCAAATCAAGGACATGCCTTGAAGTCAGCACATAGCCGCTTTTCAAAAGCACGCAAGTGCCCTTGGCAAAGAAATATTTGTCTTCTGCCTTGGTCTTAGGATTATCAATAACAGTATTGCTGAAAATAGGGTATATGCCTTTCTTTATTCCCATATCCTGTGTCAGGGAATTCATGCACCTTGAATCAAAGTCATACTTGCCATCAAAACATTCAGAAAATTTTGCCCTGTATGGCGCCAATTCCTGCTGAAGTTCAAAGACCTTCTGTTCTGCTTCAGCTACTTTACCATTGACATAATCCTTTGTTGCCATGCAGCCGGAAGACAAAAGCAATGCCAATCCTGCTGCAAGCTTTTTTCTCATGATTATCGCCTCAAGAGCATCCTGATGAAAACTAATGCGACTATTACCAGGATTGCGTCACCGACAAACCAGAAAAGCTTGCTCTTGTCAGTGAAAACATCGCTTAGCCATGTGACATCTTGTTGATTACCTGTTTCCATTGTCCCTTCACTAACAACTATGTCAAGCATCTTTGACTGCAGCAATGCTTCTCCGTCTCTTAAATTTACCCTTAAGTTATGCGTGCCTTCTGCAACATTTCCCAAAAGCTCCATGTAAACATAAGCATGGTATGATTCCTGGCCATGCAGGGTTTCAGGCACTTCTGTACCTATTACCTTTGCCCAACCTGAAGCTTCTGTCACATCCAATCTGAATGATGCCGGGCTTCCGCCGGTATTAGCAATCTTCAACGGTATGACAAACTTCTCTTGCCCTTCCTCGACTTCAATAGTGTCTTGGACAGGAGACAACTTTATCCTGGGCTCATCAGGGATTACAGGAGAGCATTGTGCCCCATCCACGTTAATCTTGATGAAATCAGAATTCAAGTCATTATTGCCATAATTGACATATGCCTCCAGGAAGTATTCGCCAGCATCTACATCCGGAACATTAAACTCAAACCTAACATCGTACCTGCTGTCAACATCATCATAATCGTCAAGCTCAAACTTCTCTGACTTCAGGTCAACATCCAGCTCCTTGCTCTTAAGCAATATGTAAACATCTTCCTGGTCATCAGTGCCTATGTTTTCCACTTCAACATCAACATATACTTTATCTCCGCAGGAATAAGTTTCCTGGTCAACTTCTATCTCTTTTACAATGATATTGTCATCACCACGCTCAATCTCAATATTAACAGAGTCGAAATGGCAATTCTCATCCTCATCGCCTTCTTCATAGGCCTTTACGAACAAGACATACTCATCATCCTCGTCAATGTCTCCAGTAGGAATCTCCAGTTCAAGATCAAAGCCTTCATAATCTCCGTCATCTATCTCTTCCTCTTGTGAAGTGACTGAAGCTACCTCTTCATCTTCATCTGTATTGTAGAGTATTGCCTTAACAATTACATCCATGTCCTTTGAATAATGATTGTCTACCCTGACATCAATGTCCATTATGTCTCCAGGGTTGAAATCCTCGTTATTGTCCGGGTCCTGAAGCTCAATCTCCAAGTCGCCTACAATGCCTTCCTCGCAAATCTGCGGCTGGACATCAACTGCAAGCCCTATCTCTTTCTCGATTATTCCAGAACTAACAAGAATTTTTCCTATATAAAGCTCTTCATCAACTGCGTTGTCAACATCTGCCGTGACTATAATATCAACATTATCGCCAGGCTCCAATGGATCCGGTGAAGAGAAAAATATATTTATAGGATCAAAATCGTCATCGACAAAATCGCCTTCAGCATCCAAATCAAAAATGAGTGTAGAGCTGCCGGTGTTTGTTATTGTAAAACCAGTAGACTGCTCATCATCTGCCTGGACTGTTATCTTGAGGTTTGTAACAGAAACTTCAAAATCATCAACTTCATTTACTGTCACTGAATAAGCCAAAGTGTCTGTATTATCATTATTGCCAGTATCCACAACAGTCAATTCTCCCTCATACACTCCTGCAGGAACAGATGGAACTGTAAACGTGAATGCTGCTTGTAATAGGCTTTCACCTGATAAATTAATCAAAGCTTCAATATCGGGTGCGGCTATGGTATCAGAACCATGTATCAAATCAGAACTAATTACCTGTATCTCGTCAATTGTCTGGTTTCCAGTGTTCTCAACTTCGAAAACTAGTTCCAAAGCGTCACCAGGTGCTCCTGATACAGATGAAATATCATTAATCTGCAGATTGCTTTCCTGGACAACATACACTGCTGAAACCTGCATAATCATTAAAATCAATGCTGTCAACATGCATATTAGTGTTTTAAACTTCATTTTTTACCTCCAAGAGTGTTAAGAGTTTATCATTTCAAAGTTATTAAATGGGGCTTTATAAATGTTTTGGTGCTTTCTTCCTCTTAAAGCGTTAATTTGCAAGCTTCTCCAATTCCTTAAAAATCAGCACTTCTGCAAGCGTATCCAGTCCACAATATTTTAACAACTGTTGCCTTACCTTAACTTTGTCTTCACATTCTCCGTAAGCCATTTCATAGAATTTCAATGATGCCAAAAGGCCATTATCTATATCCAAATCAGAATAATCCTTGCCGCATAATGCAGGCAGCACAGCCTTCAATGATGCTGAACCCTGCTGTTCCGGATTATAATAATAGAAATTCTTGAAAGGTATCAATAGGTCAGCAACCCTTTGCAGTACATTCTCAATCCAGGGGTTGTGTTCAGGGAACTGTTCGGCAAGCTCTTTCAGCCTCGGCTTTTCAAATTGCTGATAATATACAACTACTGAACCCTTATTGCCAATAACTTTTTTCAATGCAGAAAGGAATCCCGGTCTAGGATCATCATTGCCCTTGTAAAGATACTCATAGTGCTTGGGTTCCTGGCCAGGCTTTTCAATAACATGCAATGAAAACTGGAAGCAGACATGCGAGTTTGGTTTAAGCCCGTCAAACATGGGAATGCCTGTTGAAAAAGTCTCAAAGTCAAGAAAGTATAATGGATATTCCAAAGTATCAAGGAATGATTTCAGCTTCTCCTTGTCAACATGCACCCTGTCATTGATTTGGCAATCCCTTTGTATTCCATGCTTTTCATTCAGCTTGAAATCTTCCGGAATGTCGGCTATTGAAACTATGCCTGCTTCGTAAAGCTCAGTGCATTTTTTCCTGCCATTATGCAGACAGAACACATGGTTATCTGGAAGGCTTTCCCAGCATTCTGTTATCGGGCAAGGATGATGCATCTTGCAATGCTGGCCCACTGCAATCTCTGGAGGGCTGGAAGCTTCTATTGTCTTTTTCATTTCAGCTATCCTGTTCTCCATACCTTCAAGATGCTGCTCTGCCTTTTCAGTAACATCTATCTTTGTAAAAAGTTTTTCCAGATTCAAACTGCCATGCCTTACATACTCCTTGTTCAAGAGCATTATGTAACATCTTCCTATCTTTATGCCTTTATTCTGGTACACATATTTCTGAAATGCGACATCACATATATGCGCGTCCTTAAGGTTTGTTCCTGACTTGATTTCAACTATGTCCCATACGCCTTCATTTGGCACCAACACGTCTGCCCTTGCAAAACAGTTTCCAAACATGAATCCTGGCTCAAATAGAGGCAATCCTTTTGCCAATGCCTTTTTGGATTCCTTAAGGTTCTCCTTAAAATCATCAAAAGCTATGCTGATTCCACCTGGATAAAGCTGCTTTGCCAAGGCTTCAATCTTCTTTCCCTGGTCAAGCCTGAATTGCGTTGTCTCTGGGAGAGAAGGTATATTGTCCTTATCATTAAATTCCATCCACAAGTACCTAGGGCATTGGAGCCCTATTATATATTTGGACTTTGTTATGAGTTTCATCAAAGTTAATAGAAAATTAGGAGTTTATAAGATTGCCTACAGCCCAGCAAGGCAAAATAAGCATAATCTTTTTAAAGAATAGCTGGATTGAACAGTTTATGTGGGGCATAATAGCATTAATGATATTCATAGCGATAATCTTTCTGTTATATCTGGCAAACATCCTTATGCCCGTATTATTATTGGTTGGCGCTATTGTTCTTTTAGTTATGTTTTTCAAGTTCTTTGTGAAAAAGTTCGAGCCTTACGAGTCTGCATTAATATATAGGTTCGGAAGGTTTCAAAGGGCTTCGCCTTCTGGATGGACTGTAGTCATTCCTGGCTTAGAGAAGATAGGGGCAGTAGTTGACCTTAGGGAGCAAAGGCAGGAGCTTGAGATTCCTGTGATAACTGATGAAGGGCTCAAGATAAACATGAAAGGCATTGCCTATTTTTACGTCAACAATGCCATAAAGTCCATACTTCATATACAAGACTACAAGCACGCATTGTTTGAGCTAATAAAGAGCAGAGTGAGGGATTTAGCAGGAGAGTTCACTTTCACGCAGTTAGTGATTAATGTGGAGGACATAGCTGAAGCATTGAGAAAGCAGATTGCAAGCGTAACAGAAAACTGGGGCGTTGAAGTCACTACCTTCGAGATTGAAAGGATGGATCCGCCTGATGAAGTGATGGATGCTCTTAGGGGCAAGAGAGTGGCAGAAGAAGAGCTTGAAGCAAAGAAGTTTGTTGCAGAAGCCAAGCGGATTGTCACTGCTGCATTGGGAACAGGTACAAAAACATTTGATGACAAGACAATAACTTACCTTTATGTGAAGGCCCTGGAAAACATGAAATCTGCCAAGATGATGGTGCCTGCAGAGTTCATGGACATTGTCAAGCCTGGCAAGGGATCGTTGGCCAAGGGAATGATTGCAGGGACAACATTCAACAAGGCATTGAACATGATTGGGCAGGAAGCAATGCAGGATGCTGCAATCGGCAAGCGCGACATTGAAGATTTGGCCTTGAAAAAAGATGAAGAGCGCGCAGTCGCAGGTGATTCTGCTGACGGCACCATTGACGGCAATGTTGATAGCCAGTATTAGATTAGGCTTCTAAAACCTTTCTGCAGAAACCAGAACACTATAACATAAGTGAATACTGGAAAATATCCCATGAATGCAAGACCAATGAATATTATGCCGAAGATATCCACAATGCTTGAAGGATCCTTGATATAGTATAATGCCTTGACAAGGATAGGCAATGCTATAAATAATATGGAATAATACAAGATATCCCAATGCAACAACAACAGGCTTGTTCCCAATGCCAGATCCAAGAGCCCAAAAAGCTTAACTAACATCTTTTGTGCTAAAATCGATTTTTTTATAAAGTTTATCTATATAAAGATAGTAAGCAAATCTATTGCTATTACCAAAATCTTTATATAATATTGGTTCATATTTGATACATATGGTTCAAAAAAGAAACAATGTGGGGATGGAAATAATAGGGCTATTGCTTAATACAGACAATCATGTCAGAAGCATTGCTAAGAAGCTAGGAGAACCCCATTCTACAATTTTAAGGAAATTGAATAAGCTCAAAGAAGAAAATATAATTGATTCAAGAAAAGAGGGGAAGAATAAAATCTTCTTTCTAAAGAATAATCTTATCTCAAAGACTTATATTCTAAAAGCAGAATTATATAAACTAACTAAATTACTACGGACTAATCCCAAATTAAGCATAATTTTAGAAGAAATCCTAAAAAAGACTGATGAAAGGTTGATTATATTATTTGGTTCATATGCAAAAGCGACAGCCAAAAAAGAAAGTGACATCGATATTTACATTGAAACCAAAAACAGAAATGTTAAAAAAACAATTGAAGAAGTCCATTCCAAAATTAATGTTAAGATAGGCCCATTTGATAGAAAGTCGCCATTAATCAAAGAGATTATAAAAAACCACATAATCTTAAGAGGGATAGAGGCATTTTATGAGAAACAAATTCCTAAATAAACTAAAAAGAGAAGAAAAGCTGGAACTAGTTGAACCCTCAGAAGATATTTGTATCTCATACTCAGAAAAATCTAGTAATTGCCTAAAATCAGCTAAATTATTATTAGA